>NZ_RHFJ01000090.1:0-8627 GCF_003718675.1 Marichromatium sp. AB32 | reverse complement strand
CATGAGAAGAGAGATCGAGGGCTTGGTCTTAGCGACAAGGTCCAGGCCTTCAGGCGCAATCGAGCTGCCTCAATCTCGCGCGGTGGGAGCTAACCACCACGGGGTGGCAAGATACAAGACGCGAAGGGCGCGAAGGGCGCGAAGGGATCGCAAGGATGAAGGGGGCGAGCGGTGTGCGCGCTTTTCGGCCTCTAGTTTCAGCCGCAGTCGCCTTTGAGCAGCTCGCTCCAAACCCTTAGCGACCTTGGTGTCTTCGCGGTTCAATAATCCCCCGGCCGCTTACATGAAGCTGTCCTTGTTCTGCGCCTTCTGGGTGGCGTCCTTGCGGCTGATCACGCCGCGCTGCACCAGTTCCTTGAGGTTCTGATCCAGGGTCTGCATGCCGTGGGCCTGGCCGGTCTGGATCGCCGAGTACATCTGCGCGACCTTGGCCTCGCGGATGAGGTTGCGGATCGCCGGGGTGCCGATCATGATCTCGTGCGCCGCCACCCGGCCGCCGCCGATCTTCTTGAGCAGGGTCTGGGCGATGACCGCGCGCAGCGACTCCGAGAGCATCGCGCGCACCATCTCCTTCTCGGCGGCGGGGAAGACGTCGATGATGCGGTCGATGGTCTTGGCCGCCGAGGTGGTGTGCAGGGTGCCGAACACCAGGTGACCGGTCTCGGCGGCGGTGAGTGCGAGACGGATGGTCTCGAGGTCGCGCAGCTCGCCGACCAGGATGATGTCCGGGTCCTGACGCAGCGCCGAGCGCAGCGCCTCGCTGAAGCCGAGAGTGTCGCGATGGACCTCGCGCTGGTTGACCAGACACTTCTTGCTGGCGTGGACGAACTCGATCGGGTCCTCGATGGTGAGGATGTGGGCGTAGTCGTTGTCGTTGAGGTGGTCGATCATCGCCGCCAGCGTGGTCGACTTACCCGACCCGGTGGGGCCGGTGACCAGCACCAGGCCGCGCGGCACGTTGACGATCTCCTTGAAGATCGCCGGGGCGTGGAGGTCCTCGAGGGTGAGGACCTTGGAAGGGATGGTGCGGAACACCGCACCGGCACCGCGCTTCTGGTTGAAGGCGTTGACACGAAAGCGCGCCACCCCGGGGATCTCGAAGGAGAAGTCGGTCTCGAGGAACTCCTCGTAATCCTTGCGCTGCTTGTCGTTCATGATGTCGTAGACAAGCGAGTGCACGGCGCGATGGTCGAGCGCCGGGACGTTGATCCGACGCATGTCGCCGTCGACCCGGATCATCGGCGGCAGACCGGCCGAGAGGTGGAGGTCGGAGGCGTTGTTCTTGACGCTGAAGGCGAGGAGTTCGGCGATGTCCACGGCGGCGGTCTCCGTCCGGTTGTCGATGGTGCCCGGGTCCATCCGTGGCGCCGCCGAGCAGGGCGGCGCCACGGTGGGGCGCGGGCTCAGTCCTGCTCGACGCGCTCGAAGACGACGCGCCCGCCGAGCAGGGTCCAGCTCACGCGTCCGTGCATCTCGGTCCCGATGAAGGGGGTGTTGCCGGCGCGACCGAGCAGGGTCTCGGGCGTCAGCGTCCAGCGCGCCTCGGGGTCGAGCACGCAGACGTCGGCGATCTCGCCGATGCCGAGTCGGCCATAGGGCTGGTCGACGACCCCGGCCGGTCCCGTGGTGAGCCGGGCGATCATCTCGGGCAGCCCGATCACGCCCTCCTCGACCAGTCGCAGCGCGAGCGGCAGCAGGGTCTCGAGCGCGGCGATCCCGGGATCGGTCTCGGGGAAGGGGGCGAGCTTGGCGTCGGCGTCGTGGGGCTGGTGGTCGGAGCAGACCGCCTCGAGGTCGCCGTTGACCACGGCCGCACGCAGCGCTTCGCGATCGGCCAGGGTGCGCAGCGGCGGCAGCAGATGACAGTTGGCGTCGAGCCCGGCGAGGTCGTCCTCGGTGAGGAACAGCTGGTGGATGCTGACATCACCGCTGGCGCGCACGCCGCGGCGCCGCGCCTCGGACAGCAGGGCCACGGCACGCGCCGTCGACAGACCGCGGAAGTGGATGCGTGCGCCGGTCTGCTCGGCCAGCGCCAGACCGCGGGCGACGGCCAGGGTCTCGGCGGCCTCGGGGATGGCGGGCAGGCCGAGTCGGGCGCTGATGCGGCCCTCGTGGGCGCAGCCACCGGCACTCAACTCGGGGTCGAGCGGGTGGAGGAACACCGGCATGGCGAAGGAGGCGGCGTACTCGAGCGCGCGGCGCAGCACGTGGGTGCTGCGGATCGGGCGCTCGGCCTCGCCGAGCGCCGGGCAGCCGGCGCGCTTGAGCGCGGCCATCTCGGCCAGGGTCTCGCCCTTGAGCCCGCGGGTCAGTGCGCCGATCGGCAGCACCCGGGCATAGCCGTTGCGGTTGGCCGTCTGCTGGATGAGCTGCGCCACCGCCGGGGTATCGATCACCGGCTGGGTGTCGGGCGGACAGCACAGGGTGGTGATCCCCGAGGCGGCGGCGGCGCGGGTCTCGCTGGCGATGGTCGCCTTGTGCTCGTGACCGGGCTCGCGCAGCCGCGCCGAGAGGTCGACCAGGCCGGGCAGCACCAGCCTGCCGCTGGCGTCGAGCGTGCGGTCGGGCTGGAAACCGGAGGGCGCGGCGCCGATGGCGGCGACCCGGCCCTCGGCGATGTGCAGGTCGGTCTGGCTGTCGATGCCGGAGGCCGGGTCGATCAGCCGACCGTTGCGAATGGTGATCTTGGGACTACTGGCCATCGGTGGCTCCGGCGCTCTGGGAATGCTGCAGGTTCTGGTTGCCGAGACACATCGACATCACCGCCATGCGCACGGCGATGCCGTTGCTGACCTGCTCGAGGATCACCGAGCGCTCGCCGTCGGCGACCTGGGAGTCCATCTCGACCCCGCGGTTGATCGGGCCGGGGTGCATCACGATCGCCTCGGGGTGGGCGACGGCGAGACGCTCCTCGGTCAGGCCGTAGAGCCGGAAGTACTCGTGCTCGCTCGGCAGCAGGGCGCTGCTCATGCGCTCGCGCTGCAGCCGCAGCATGATCACCACGTCGACGTCACGCAGTCCCTCGCGCAGGTCGTGGCACACCCGCACCCCGAGCGCCTCCTCGGCCTGGGCCGGGATCAGGGTGCGCGGACCGATCACCCGCACCTCGGGGACGCCGAGGGTGTGCAGGGCGATGATCTGCGAGCGCGCCACCCGCGAGTGCAGGATGTCGCCGATGATCGCCACCCGCAGCTGGCTGAAATCGGCCTTGTGGCGATGGATGGTGAGCATGTCGAGCATCGCCTGGGTGGGGTGGGCGTGACGCCCGTCACCGGCGTTGACCACGCTGACGTGTGGTGCGGCGTGATCGGCGATGAAGTGCGCCGCGCCGCTGGTGGCGTGACGCACCACGAACATGTCGACGTGCATCGCCTCGAGGTTGCGCAAGGTGTCGAGCAGGGTCTCGCCCTTGGCGGTCGCCGAGGTGGAGATGTTGAGGTTGAGCACGTCGGCCGAGAGCCGCTTGGCGGCCAGCTCGAAGGTGGTGCGGGTGCGCGTGCTGGTCTCGAAGAAGAGGTTGGCGATGACCTTGCCGCGACACAGCGGGACCTTCTTCACCGCCTGGTCGGAGACGCCGAGGAAGCCGCTGGCGCGGTCGATGATCTCGTGCAGCAGCGCAGCATCCAGTCCCTCGAGGGTGAGGAAGTGGCGGAGCTTGCCGTTGGCGTGGAGCTGAGGGGTCAGTGCGCTCATGCCTGCGCCCCCTGATCGTCGCTGTCCGGGGTGTGCCCGAGCAGCATCACCAGCGGCTCGGGACCGCTGAGCTTGATCTGGGTGTCAGGGTCGAGCTGGGCGCGCAGACCGACGACGTCGGCGGCGATCGGCAGCTCGCGCTCGGCCTCGCGCTCGGCGAGGGTGGCGAGGGTCACCGAGGCCGGACGACCGTAGTCGAACAGCACGTTGAGCGCGGCGCGGATGGTGCGCCCGCTCTGCAGCACGTCGTCGACCAGGATCAGGTGACGGTCGTCGACCCCCACCGGCAGGTAGGAGGGATGGACCTGGGGGTGCAGGCCGATGCGGGTGAAATCATCGCGATAGAAGGAGATGTCGAGATGACCGAGCGGGGCCTCGAGTCCGAGACGGGCGTGCAGCCGATCGGCGACCCACACGCCGCCGGTGTGGATGCCGATCATCAGCGCGTCGTCGATCGCGCGTCGCTTGAGCAGGTCGGCGAGATCGTCGGCCATGCGGGCGATGGCCTCATCGATCTGCGCGGCGTCCTTCCAGATGTTGGTGTTGCTCACAGAGCCAGGTTTCCAGGATGAGGGCCGCCGCGAATGCATCGACGGCGTCCGGCGTTGTCGATTTGGCTGTTGCGGGTCCTTCTGCGATCAGCCGTTGGGCCTCGAGCGAGGTCAGGCGCTCGTCGATCAGATGGACCTCGAGCCCGAAGCGGCCATTGAGCTGACGGGCGAAGCGGTGCACCCGTCCCGACCAGTCGACCTCGGTGTCGTCCATGTTGAAGGGTAGACCGACCACCAGCGCCGTCGGCTGCCACTCGCGAATCAGCGACTCGATACGAGGCCAGTCGGGTTTTTCCTGGCGGTTGCGCAGGGTGGTCAGCGGGGTCGCCGAACGGGTCACCGTCTGACCGACGGCGATGCCGATCTTGCGCGTCCCGAAGTCGAAGCCGAGCAGGGTTGCCATGGGTGCTCCAGATCGCGCTCGCCGCGCGCTCAGGCGTGGCCGGCTTCGCCGCTGAGCAGGTTGAGATCGACCCCGAGCAGCTGCGCCGCGGCCAGCCAGCGCTCGCCGGTATCCATGTGGAAGATGATGTCGTCGCTCGCCGGGCCGTTGAGCCAGGCGTTGGCGCTCATCTCCTGTTCGAGCTGACCGGCGCCCCAGCCGGCGTAGCCGAGGGCCACTAGGCTGCGTTCCGGTCCGTCGCCGCGGGCGATCGCCTCGAGCACGTCGCGCGAGGTGGTGACGCTGATCTCCTCGGTGATGCCGAGGGTCGAGTCGTAGGTCGGCCCGGCGGCGTGCAACACGAAGCCGCGGTCGGTCTGCACCGGTCCGCCCTGATAGACCGGGCTCGCCTGCAGCTCGGCGTCGTCGGTGGGGATCTCGAGCTGCGCGAGCAGCTCGCCGAGGGTCACTTCCAGCGGGCGATTGATGACGATGCCCATCGCACCCTGCTCCGTGTGCTCGCAGACATAGGTCACGGTACGCGCAAAGTTGGGGTCCTGAAGACCCGGCATCGCGATCAGGAAGTGATTGGTCAGTGAGGAGCTGTAGGCCATGGCCCCTAGTATCCGGTGCGGCGCAACCCGAGGCAAGTGCGAGGATGCGCCGCTCGGCGCCGCCTTGACCGAAGGGGTGCGGTTGATGTGGCTGCGGATGGTCCAAATCGTACCCCTTCGGTCTGGATGGATGGCACCGCTCACGCGATTACTGCTCCCAGCCGAGGGTGTCGCCGCGCATGAACTGCCAGTTGCGGACGATGTCGAGCACGTCGGTCTCGGCGGCGATGTCCGGCGGGAAGGGCGAGAAGGGCGCGGCCAGCTCGACGATGCGCACCGCCGCCTGGTCGAGCAGGTCGTAGCCCGACGAGCGGACCACCCGCACCTGGACGAGACTGCCGTCGGCGCGGATCGAGACGTGCAGCAGCAGACTGCCGTAGATGCGCTGTTCCTTGGCCGCCTGGGGGTAGTTGATGTTGCCGATGCGCTCGACCTTGCGCGTCCAGGCGGCGAGATAGCTGGCGTAGCGGATCTCGCGGGTGCTGGTGCTCACCGCGCGTCGGCGCAGCCCGTCGGGTTGCTCGAGTCCGGGTGCCGGTTGTGCGGCCAGTCGGGCGACGGTGCGATCGCGACTGGCGAGGATCTGCGCGGCGTCGATCGCTGGTGGCTGCGGCAGTGGTGGTGGCAGTGGCTGGGGCGCGGCGCCTGGGCGGTCGCTGCCTTCGAGGCTCAGTGCGGTGAGCGGGGCGGGTGCCGTCGGCGGGGGCGCGGGGGGCGTGGGGGCCTGCGCCGTCTCGGTGTCGGGTGGCGGCGGGACGGGCGCGAGCGCGCCCGGGGGCGGCGTCTCGCCATCGCCTTCCTGGCTGTGTGCGGCATCGCCGTGGATCGACTCGCCGCTGCGGTTGCGCAGCCCGCCGGGGGCCTCGGGCTGAGGCTGATCGGTGTTGCTCGGGCTCTGTACCAGCAGCACCTCGAGCGCCGAGTCCGGGATCGGGCGCTGCTGCGCTGGCATGGGACGCGCGGCGAGCGCGAGCAGTGCCGCCAGGTGCAGCAGGACGGCGGCGCCGAGTGCGAGCGCCAGGGTACGGTTGTCGCCCTTGGGCGAGGGCGGGGTCAGCAATTCTGCCGGCAGCGAGGCCGGTGACGGGGTCGGGCGATCGGTCATGGGGCGATGGTTGCAGCCTCGGTGGTGATCGGGTTGACGCGGTGGATGCGGGCGCCCGGGTCGATGCGCTCGAGCCGGCTCCACAGCGCCTGGGTGACATGGACCTCGCCGCTGCGATCGATCAGCAGCGCCTCGGTCACCCCCATCCGCTGTGCGACCTCGAGCCAGTGCTCTGGACCGGCGACGAAGAGCGCGCGGGCGGCCACGGTGGCGCTGGCCAGATCGGGCAGGAGCACGGTGACCGCACGAGTGGCGCGCGCCGGGCGACCGCTGCGCGGGTCGAGCACGTCATGATAGATCCTGCCCTGGTGGATGAAGTCGCGCTGGTGGTCGGCCACGGTGCCCAGCGCCTCGTCGCGGCGCAGCGCGACGATGGCGAGCACCCCGGAGCCACCGGCGCGCAGGATCGGCACCCGCCAGGGTTGGCCGCCACGGTCGCCGCTGGCGCGCCAGTCGCCGTCGCGCTGGATCAGGGCGTTGACGATGCCCAACTCGTGCAGCCGCGCGATCGCCAGGTCGACGGCCAGCGCCGGTGCCAGCCGACCGAAGTCGAGCCGGGTCCCGGGCGCGGCGGCGCGGATCTCGATGCCGTCGAGTTCGATCTGGTCGATGCGCGGTGCCGAGTTGAGCAGTGTCTCGAGCTGCCGCTGGGTCGGCGGCGCGGCGCGTGGCGGGACGCGATCGAATCCCCAGAGCGTGATCAGCCCGCCGAGGGCGGGATTGTAGAGCCCTTCGCTCTGTGCGGCGAGCCGCTGCCCGGTGCGCAGCAGCGGCAGTACCGAGGGTGGCGCGGTGACCGGTGCGCCGGTGGCCAGTCGGCGGTTGAGGTCGGCCAGGGCGCCCGGCGTCCACGGGTTCCAGGCTCGGGTGCGGAAGGCGAGATCCTCGGCGAGTTCCGCCCGGGCGCGTCTGGCCTGCTCGGGCGCGACCCCGACCAGGGTGAGGTCGAGCGATTCGCCGAAGGCCTGCAGCCTGGTGGTGTTCACCGGCGTGGCCTCGCGGCAGCCGCCGAGTGCGAGCAGCAGTAGTGCCAGCAGGGCGGGGCGGACGACGACCGACAGGGGGTGCGTGAACGACATGGGGCACTCCTCGGGGTTGCGGCGGTCTGGTGCGGCCGGCCCTGAGGGGCGCGATCCCGGATCAGTCCCGGGCGTCGAGTCGGGCCGCGATGCGATCCATCAAAGCGCCAGCGATATCGAGCCCGTGGGCGGCGTCGAGTTCGCGGATGCAGGTGGGGCTGGTGACATTGATCTCGGTGAGATGATCGCCGATCACGTCCAGCCCGGCGAACAGGATGCCGCGCGCGCGCAGCTCGGGGCCGACCTGGGCGGCGATCCAGCGTTCGCGCTCGCTCAGTGCCCGCGCCTCGGCGCTGGCCCCGGCGGCGAGATTGCCGCGGCTCTCGCCGGGCGCGGGGATGCGCGCCAGACAGTAGGGTACCGGCTCGCCGTCGACCATCAGGATCCGCTTGTCGCCGTCGGCGATCTCGGGCAGATAGCGCTGTGCCATGCAGTAGCGACGGCCATGCAGGGTCAGGGTCTCGATGATGACACCGAGATTGGGGTCGTGAGCGCCGACCCGGAACACCGAGGCCCCGCCCATGCCGTCGAGCGGTTTGAGCACGATCTCGCCGTGGTGCCCGAGAAAGGCGCGGATGTCGGTGGCGCTGGCGGTCACCAGGGTCGGCGGGGTGCACTGCGGGAAGCGCGCGGTGAACAGCTTCTCGTTGGCGTCGCGCAGGCTGCGCGGGTCGTTGACCACCAGACAGCCGGCGGCCTGGGCGTGCTCGAGCAGATAGGTCGAGAACACGTACTCCATGTCGAACGGCGGGTCCTTGCGCATCAACAGGGCATCGAGCGCGCCGAGCGGACGGACCTCGGGCTCGCCGAGTGTGTGCCAGTCGGCGGGGTCGTCGCGGACCTCCAGCGGGCGCATCCGCCCGAGCGCGCGATCGCCGTCGAGCGCGAGGTCGCCGAGCTCCATGTACCAGGGGCGCCAGCCACGCCGCTGCGCCGCCAGCAGCATGGCGAGGCTGCTGTCCTTCTTGGTGTTGATCGACCCGATCGGGTCCATCACGATGCCGATGTCGATGCTCATGGAGGGCAGTGTACTGCAGCCACCAGCCACCAGCCACCAGCCACCAGCCACCAGCCACCAGCCACCAGCCACCAGCCACCAGCCACCAGCCACCAGCCACCAGCTACCAGCCATCAGCGACCAGCCGCCAGTCGCCAGCTACCAGCTACCAGCTACCAGATGGATTGAACGGCGAAGGACGAGAT
>NZ_RHFJ01000008.1:0-89561 GCF_003718675.1 Marichromatium sp. AB32 | reverse complement strand
GCTGACGGGCCAGCAGCGCCCGCAGGAAGCGCACCTCGGGCGAGGGCGGCGTCCAGGGCGCGGGCTTGAGGAGCGCGCCGAAGCGCGCCAACACCTTGGCATCGACCGCGTCGGTCTTGGTGCGCACCGCCAGGCCGCGCGCAAAGTCCCGGGCCTGGGCCGGGTTGACGATCGAGACCGTCAGGCCACGCCCGTGGAGCAGTTCGGCGGCCGTCTCGTGGTAAGGGCCGGTGGCCTCCAGCACCACATGGACCGCCTCCGGCCTCGCCCCCTGACGCCCCAGCCAGTCGATCAGCGCCTCCACCCCCGCGGCGGTATTGGGTACCGTCTTGGTCTTGAGCTTGACCCGCTCCTGCTCGCTCAGCTCTAGCGCGGTGTGCAGTTTCGCCTTCGAGACATCGATTCCGAGAGACATCATCGTCGTCCACTCCTTGATCCTGGGCCAGTCCTCATACCCACTCGCCTTGTCCATGCAGGGTTCGCCCCTTGGATACCGTTCAGTGTCGAGACTGGCATGAGAAGAGAGATCGAGGGCTTAATCTTAGCGACAAGGTCCAGGCCTTCAGTCGCAATCGAGCTGCCTCAATCTCGCGCGGTGGGAGCTAACCACCACGGGGTGGCAAGATACAAGGCGCGAAGGTGATCAAGGCGTCATTGTCCAGGTTGTCTCGATGCGCTTCGGTGCGTGCGCTGACAGACGACAGGTGGAGCCGTGGTGTGATCGATGGATGTCCGCCAGCCCAGATGTGGGCTGACGGCAACGGCATGCTTCTTTGCGTGCTTCGCGTCTTTGTGGTTCAGCGTTTCACCTACTCGACCTCGAACAGTCCGAGCCTGCGCTCGACGGCGCGGTTCTGGAGGGTGACGTATTTGGGCAGGCCGCGCTCGAAGGGCGGGTAGTCCTCGCCCTGGATCAGCGGGATCAGGTAGTCCTTGCAGGCCTGGGTGATGCCGTAGCCGTCGGCGGAGATGAATTCCTTGGGCATGAACTTCTCGACGTTGGCGACCTCGGCGAGCGGGGCCTCGCCGACCTCCCAGGCGTAGGGATCGTTGCTCAGACGGCGCACCGTCGGCATCACCGCGTTGTGCCCGGCGAGGGCGAACTCGACCCCGGCGCGGCCCATGGCGTAGGCCTGCTCGACGTCGGTCTTGGATGCGAGATGACGTGCGGCGCGCTGCAGATAGTCGGCCACCGCCCAGTGGAACTTGTAGCCGAAGGCCTCCTTGACCATGTTCGCCACCACCGGCGCGGCGCCGCCGAGCTGGGCGTGGCCGAAGGCGTCGCGGGTACCCTGCTCGGCGAGGAAGCGGCCATCGGGGTGATGCGCGCCCTCGGAGACCACCACGGTGCAGAAACCGTGACGCTCGACCTTCTCCTGCACCGCGGCGAGGAAACGGGTCTGGTCGAACTCGACCTCGGGGAAGAGCACCAGCACCGGGATGCCGTGGTCCTCGGCGAGCGCCCCGGCGGCGGCGATCCAGCCGGCGTGACGGCCCATCACCTCGAGCACGAAGACCTTGGTCGAGGTCTTGGCCATCGAGCGCACGTCGAACGAGGCCTCGAGGGTGGAGGTGGCGATGTACTTGGCCACCGAGCCGAAGCCGGGGCAGTTGTCGGTGATCGGCAGGTCGTTGTCGACGGTCTTGGGGATGTGGATCGCCTGCACCGGGTAGCCGAGGCTGGCCGAGAGCTGGGAGACCTTGTAGCAGGTGTCGGCCGAGTCGCCGCCGCCGTTGTAGAAGAAGTAGCCGATGTCGTGGGCGCGGAAGACCTCGATCAGGCGCTCGTACTCGCGGCGGTTGGCCTCCAGGCTCTTGAGCTTGTAGCGACAGGAGCCGAAGGCGCCGGACGGGGTGTAGCGCAGCGCGGCGATCGCCTCGTCGGACTCGGCCGAGGTGTCGATCAGGTCCTCGGTGAGCGCGCCGATGATGCCGTTGCGCCCGGCATAGACCTTGCCGATCCGGTCGGGATGCTGGCGCGCGGTCTCGAGCACGCCGCAGGCCGAGGCGTTGATGACGGCGGTGACGCCGCCGGATTGGGCGTAGAAGGCGTTCTTCGCGGACATGTCGGTGGTCCCCCTTGGATGCTTTTCCGATTCGGGTGTGGCGTGGCCGGGCTCAGGGGCGCGCCAGTGGCGGCAGGTCGTCGCCGAGGCCCAGGGCACGCGCGATGAAGGCGCGCTTGAGCGCGGGCAGGCGATCGGTGGCGCTGAGCCCCAGACCGCGCAGTCGCGCCAGTAACGGGTTGGTGTTGCCGAACAGCCGCTTGAAGCCGTCCATGGCGGCGAGCATCGCCAGGTTGTCGCCGCGGCGCGCGCGCTCGTAGTGACGCAGCGTCCAGCAGCCGTTGATCGCGCGTCCGCGGGCGCGTGCCAGGTCGAGCGCGGCGGCCAGTTCGGCGGCGTCGAGGAAGCCGAGGTTGACCCCCTGACCGGCGAGCGGATGGATGGCGTGGGCGGCATCGCCGATCAGCGCAAGCCCCGGTTGTACGTAGCGCTTGGCGTGTTGCAGGCGCAGCGGGAAGGCGGCGCGCTCGCCCTCGAGCACCAGCCTGCCGAGCCGCCCCTCGCTGGCCTCGGTGAGCGCCTCGGAGAAGGCGGCCGGGGCGAGCCCGAGCAGCGTCTCGGCGCGTTGCTCGGTGGCCGACCAGACCAGCGAGCAGGCGCCGTCGCGCAGCGGCAGCAGGGCCAGCGGCCCGCTTGGCAGGAAACGCTGCCAGGCCGTCTCCTGGTGACCGTGCTCGGGACGCACGGTGGCGACGATGGCGCGCTGGTCGTAGTCCCAGCCATAGGTCTCGATCCCGGCGAGGGCGCGGACCTGGGAGTCGCGCCCGTCGGAGCCGACCAGCAGTCGACCCTGCAGCCGCCGGCCGTCATCGAGGCCAAGTCGGGTGAGGTCGGCGTCGTGGGTGAACTCGGTGATCCGCGCCGGGGTGATCAGCTCGACCTCGGTGTGTGCCGACAGATGCTCCCAGAGCGCGCGCTGGATGACCCGGTTCTCGACGATATGGCCGAGATCGGGCTCGCCGAGCGCGCGGCTGTCGAAGTGCACGCCGCCGCCCTTGCCGCTCCACACCCGCATCTCGCGATAGGGGCTGGCGCCGAGCGCGAGGATGCGCTCCCACACCCCGAGCCGTTGCAGGATGCGTTGGCTGGCACGGCTGAGCGCGCAGACGCGAAGATCGCGCGTGCCCTCCGCCCAGTCGAGCATCGGGGCACGCGGCTCGATCACCGCGATGCGCAGTCCCTTGTCGGCACAGGCGGCGGCGCAGAGCGCGCCGACCATGCCACCGCCGACGATCAGCAGGTCGTGGGTCGCGTCCGGATCAGACATGGCTCGTCCTCAGGGGTAGACCACAGGCAAGGCGGGGCTGGGTTCCTTCCAGCCCCATGAAGCGTCGCGCGACCCGCTGGCGGGCGCCGGGGAGCAGGTCGATGCCGAGCATCGCCGCGGCGCGCAACCCGAGCACCGGGCGCAGCGGGTTGACGAAGACCCGCGCCAGCAGGTCGGTGACCAGCCCGGTGACGAGCTGGTCGCCGCCGCGCCAGCGACGATAGGCGGCGAGGGTCTCGGGGTCGCCGGGATCGGCGCGCCCGGCCGGCTCGGCGAGCACCTCGGCGAGCGCGGCGACGTCACGCAGCCCGAGGTTGAAGCCCTGACCGGCGACCGGGTGGAGGGTGTGGGCGGCGTTGCCGATCAGCACCACGCGCTGCTGTACCGGCTCGCGGGTGAGCGCGAGTCGCAGCGGATAGGCCTGGCGCGCCGAGGGGCGTTCGAGCCGGCCGAGCCGGTGGCCGAAGCGCGCCTGCAGCAGCGCGATGAAGTCGGCGTCGGAGAGCGCGAGCAGCTCGGCGGTCTCGTCCTCGCGGCAGGTCCAGACCACCGAGTAGCGCCCCTCGGTCATCGGCAGCAGCGCCAGCGGACCGCTCTCGGTGAAACGCTCGTAGGCGGTGCCGGGGCTGGCGTGATCGGCGGTGACCGTGGTGATGATGGCGTCCTGGCCGTAGGCGTGGCCCTGGGTGCCGAGCCCGAGCCGGGCGCGGATGGCCGAGTCGCCGCCGTCGGCGGCCACCAGCAGCCGGGTGCCGAGCTGGAGGTCGCGTCCCTGACAGTGCAGGTCGAGCGTGACCCGGTCGCCCTCGAGTCGATGGTTGCAGAGCCGCGCCGGACACAGGGTGGTGAGGGTGTTGAGGGTGGCGAGCCGGGTGCGGATGGCATGCCCCATGACCCGCGCCGGGGCCACCTGGCCGAGCGCCTCGACGCCGAGCTCGGCATGATCGAGGCGGGTGAAGCCGCAGTGTCCGCGATCGGAGACGTGGACCCTGCGGATGGGTTCGGCCTCGGCGGCGATGCGCGGCCACAGCCCGATGCCCTGGAGGATGCGCTGGCTACCGAGCGAGAGGGCGATCACCCGCTCGTCATAGCTCGGCTGGCGCATGGTTTCGGGGGCGACGGCCTCGACCAGCGCGATCCTGAGTCCGGTCGGGGCGAGGGCGCAGGCCAGGGCGCCCCCGACCAGCCCGCCGCCGACGATCACCACATCGTACTCGTGCATAGCTCTCTCGCGGGTCTGTCTACATCTGTTGAGGGTGTCCGGGCGTTCTCAGCTCGCCATCAACGCCTCGATCTCCTCGGGGTCCTTGGGCGCGCCCTCGGTGAGGACCTCGTGGCCGTCGGCGGTGATCAGCACATCGTCCTCGATGCGGATGCCGATGCCGCGATAGGCGATCGGGACTTGGGCATCATCGGGCATGTAGAGCCCGGGTTCGACGGTGATCACCATGCCCGGTTCGAGCGCCCGCCAGGCGCCGTCCTGATCGCGATAGCGGCCGACGTCGTGCACGTCCATGCCCAGCCAGTGGCCGGTGCGGTGCATGTAATAGGGGCGATAGGCGCCCTCCTGCAACAGCGTCTCGGGGTCGCCCTCGAGGATGCCGAGACGGACCAGCCCGCGGGTGAGCACGCCGAGCGCGGCCTGGTGCGGGGCATCGACGCTGGCGCCGGGGCGGGCGACGGCGATCGCCGCGCGCTGGGCCTCGAGCACCAGGTCGTAGAGTTCGCGCTGCGGGGTGCTGAAGCGGCCGTTGACCGGGAAGGTGCGGGTGATGTCGGCGGCATAGCCCTCGAACTCGCCGCCGGCGTCGATCAGCACCAGTTCGCCGTCGCGCAGCAGGGCATCGTTCTCGGTGTAGTGAAGGATGCAGGCATTGGCGCCACCGGCGACGATCGGCGGGTAGGCCTGGAGGCGCGCGCCGGCATCGGCGCAGCGATACTGGAATTCGGCCTCGAGCGAGAGTTCGGGCAGGCCCGGTCGGCAACGACGCATCAGCGCACGATGGGCCGCGGCCGAGATCTCGGCCGCGCGGCGCATCAGCGCGATCTCGGCGGGATCCTTGCGCAACCGCAGCTCGTGCAGGGCGACACCGATCCGGGTCAGGGTCTCGGGCACCGAGGTGCTGCCGCGGGTGGCGGCGCGGGCGCGCCCGAGCCAGTCCTGGATGCGCGCCTCGAAGGCCGCGTCGGCGCCGATCGGGCAATGCAGCCGGGTACGTCCGGCGAGCAGCTCGGGCATCCGCTGATCGAGCTCCGCGAGGGTATGGGCCTGGTCGACCCCGTGGTCGGTCACCGCGCCCTCGGCGCCGATGCGTCGACCGTCCCACTGCTCGCGCTCGGGGTCGCGCTCGCGGCAGAACAGCACGAATTCGCCCTCGGCGCGCCCGGGGACGATCACCGCGATCGCATCGGGTTCGGGAAAGCCGGTGAGATAGCGGAAGTCGCTGTCTTGGCGGAAGGGGTGGTTGACCCCGGCGTTGCGCTCGGTCTCGCGCGCGGCGGGGACGATGGCGATCGCCTCCGGGCCGATGCGCTCGGCCAGCGCGGCGCGTCGGCGTTGATACTCGGTGGCGCTCATGCCGTGCCCTGTCCCTGGTCGCTGTCCTGGCGTGCCGGGGCCTCGTCATGGATCAGCAGTGCGGCGGCGCGGGTGAACTCGATGATCTCGGTCAGCGCGGCCTCGTTCTCCTCGTTGTCGTCGAGGTCGTTGAGGTCCATGCGGGTGATGTCGGCGAAGTCGCGCAGGATCTCGCGCCCCTGCTCGGAGAGTCCCTGCTCGGAGATGCCGAGCATGCCGAAGGCGTAGAGGAAGCCGCGTACCCAGTCGTAGAGCGCGGTGGCGCGCTGGGCGAGCGGTGCGCCCTCGTCGGGCAGCAGCGGGCTGAAGCCGTAGTCCTCGTCGGCGAGTGCGGCGCGGGTCGCGCGCGCGAGTTCGCCGAGTGCGGCGCGGGTCTCCTCGCGTGCGGCCTCGGCCTCCTCGCTGTCGACGGGGGCGGTCTCAGCCTCGGGCGGGGCCGCCTCGGACTGCTCGGCGTCGGCCTGGGGCGAGCTGGCGGGCAGCAGCTGGTCGAGCCAGCGTTGCTCGGGGTCGGTGATACCGGCGCAGATCAAGCCGCACAGCATGCCGTGCGCCTCGCTCGCGGTCGGGGTGAGTGGGCTCGCCTCAAGGAGTTGGTCGAGCCGGGTGTCGTCGATGTCCGTGGCAACCTCCGTGGCGCATGGGGCGCGCTCGTCGCGGTGAATCGACAATCGATCATAGCATGGGTTCCAGCCGCCAGCCGCCAGCCGCCAGCCGCCAGCCGCCAGCCGCCAGCCGCCAGCCGCCAGCCGCCAGCCGCCAGCCGCCAGCCGCCAGCCGCCAGCCATCAGCCATCAGCCATCAGTCGCCAGTCGCCAGTCGCCAGTCGCCAGTCGCCGGTCGCCGGTCGCTGGGAGGATTGAACCGCAAAGCCGCGAAGGGGCAGAGCGACCAGCCTGCGGCTGTCAGCCGCGCGCTCGCCGACGGGCGCCCTGGTGGCCGGGAGGAGTCAGCTGTCTGAGCTTCCAGCTGTCAGCCTCCTCAGGCCTGTCTGGTGGCGTTGCAGTTGGCTGCAAACCGACACTGGAGGCTGGCAGCTGGTCGCTGCGCCCTTGAGGTTAAGGCAATCTCCCGGTAGCCGGCGCCCGATTGACCCTCTTCCGAGCCCCTTCTATAGTGCGCTGAACTGCAATGGAGTCACGCACCTTGGCCGATTTCGATCTAGACCAACTGGAACGGCAGGTCGCTGCGTTGATCCGGCTCAATCAGCGGCTGCGCGAGGAGAACGCCTCGCTGCGCGTGCGTCAGGAGACGCTGGTGGCCGAGCGCGGCGAGTTGATCGAGAAGACCGAACAGGCGCGTAGCCGGGTCGAGGCGATGCTCTCGCGGCTGCGTGCGATGGAGGAGAGCTTGTGAGCGATGAACCGCTGCAGGTCAGCATCCGTATCCTCGACAAGGACTACCGGGTCGCCTGCGAGCCGCACGAGGAAGAGGGCCTGCGCGATTCGGCGCGGCTGCTCGATGGCCGGATGCGCGAGATCCGCCAGACCGGGCGGGTGATCGGTACCGACCGCATCGCGGTGATCGCGGCGCTCAACATCGCCCATGAGCTGATCCAGCTCCAGCGCGCCGGCGGGGTGCCCCGCGACGATGTGTTGGTGGAGCGTCTGGGGCATCTTCAGGGGCAGCTCGCCGAGGCGCTCGCGCACGCCGTCCCCCCCCTGGACGCATCGCCCGAAAAGGGTTAGCCTGTCACTGCGACACCCCCTGTAGTGTTCGACAGCGGTCTGGGTATTTTCTTGAGCCTAATCTCGACCCTGGGAGCATGACCGCAAGGCTGTTGTGCATGTCCGCCCCGAGCGGAAAGCCTGATGCCATTGCTGACTGTTCCCACTTGAACCCTCTGGTTCAAGAACGAAGGCCTGCGACGGCACCCGTGGGGGGTGTCCTTTACCCCATCCCTTGATGTCCGATCCCTCTCTCCCATCATTGCGCCGTACCCTGCGCCAGCGTCGTCGCGCGCTCGGGGCGAGGACCCAGCGTCTGCATGCCCGCGCGCTCGCGCGACGGCTGGGGCGCGAACTCGCGCTGTTGCGCGCCCGCCGCATCGCGCTCTACTGGCCGAGCGACGGTGAGCCCGATCTGCGTGCGCTGATCGAGACCCTGCGCGGACGCGGGCATGACTTCTATCTGCCGGTGCTGCGTCGCCCGGCGCCGGCCCGTGGCTCGACGCTGTGGTTCGTGCGCCACCAGCCGGGACGGCGGATGTGTCCCAATCGCTACCGCATTCCCGAACCCTGTGCGCGCGGTCGTGCGATCCGCCCGGTGAGGCAGCTCGATCTGGTGCTGGTGCCGCTGGTGGGGTTCGATGCCGATTGTCATCGCATCGGCATGGGCGGCGGTTTCTACGACCGCGCCCTGGCGCACCTGCGCCGTCATCGTCGCTGGCGCCGGCCACGGCTGTTCGGCATCGCCCACGAGTGTCAGCGTCTCGAGCGTATCGCGCCACGCCCCTGGGACGTGGCGCTCGATGCGGTCTTCACCGAGCGTCGGCGTTATCGGCGTCCGCCGTGCTGAGCGGCCCGGCGCCGGCGAACAGTCGGTAGGCGAGGTTGTCGGTCTCCTCCCAATAGCTGTAACCGAGCGCGTCGAGCGATGCGCGGAAGTTGGCGCGTTCGCCCGCCGGCACCTGGGCGCCGAGCAGCACCCGGCCATAGGCGGCGCCGTGGTTGCGGTAGTGGAACAGGCTGATGTTCCAGCGCTTGCCGATGGCGGTGAGGAAGTTGAGCAGGGCGCCGGGGCGCTCGGGGAACTCGAAGCGCACCAGCACCTCGTCGGCGATCCCCGGCGCGTGTCCGCCGACCATGAAGCGGATGTGCAGCTTGGCCGTCTCGTTGTCGCTCATGTCGACGACCTCGAGGCCCTTGGCGGCGAGCTTGGCGGTCAGCTCCTCGCGCTCGGACTGGCCCCGACTCAGCTCGACCCCGACGAAGACCTGGGCCTGACGGGCATCGGCATAGCGGTAGTTGAACTCGGTGATCTGGCGCCTGCCGAGCAGCTTGCAGAAGGCGAGGAAGCTGCCCGGCCGCTCGGGGATGGCGACGGCGAGCAGGGCCTCGCGACGCTCGCCGAGTTCGGCACGCTCGGCGACATGGCGCAGGCGGTCGAAGTTGACGTTGGCGCCGCTCTCGATGGCCACCAGCTGCTGGTCGCGGATGTCGTGGGTGGCGACATAGCGCTTCATCCCCGCCACCGCGAGTGCCCCGGCCGGCTCGGCGATGCCGCGGGTGTCGTCGAAGATGTCCTTGACCGCGGCGCAGAGTTCGTCGGTGCTCACCAGCACCACCTCGTCGACGTATTCGCGGGCGATGCGGAAGGTCTCCTCGCCGATGCGCCTGACCGCGACCCCGTCGGCGAACAGCCCGACCCGTTCGAGCTCGACCGGGGCGCCGGCGGCGAGTGCCTGGTACAGGGTCGGCGCTTCCTCGGGCTCGACGCCGATGATCCGCACCTGAGGATAGAGCCACTTCACATAGGCGGCGATCCCGGCGATCAGCCCACCGCCGCCGACCGGGACGAAGATGGCGTCGGGTGGGGTCGGGTGCTGGCGCAGGATCTCCATGCCGATGGTGCCCTGGCCGGCGATCACCTCGGGGTCGTCGAAGGGATGGATGAAGGTCAGCCCCTGCGCCTCGACCAGCGCCATGGCATGGGCATAGGCCTCGTCATAGGAGTCGCCGTGGAGCACCGCCTTGGCGCCGAGGCGGCGCACCGCGCCGACCTTGATCGCCGGGGTGGTGCGCGGCATCACGATGGTGGCGGTGATCCCCAGGCGCTTGGCGCCGAGGGCGACGCCCTGGGCGTGGTTGCCGGCGCTGGCGGCGATCACCCCGCGCGCACGCGCCTCGGCGTCGAGTCCGACGAGCTTGTTGTAGGCCCCGCGCAGCTTGAACGAGAACACCGGCTGCAGGTCCTCGCGCTTGAGATAGACGGCGTTGTCGAGTCGGGCGGAGAGCAGCGGTGCCTTGGTCAGCGGGGTTTCGCAGGCGACGTCGTAGACGCGGGCGCGGAGGATGCGCTCGATGTAGTGTGTGGGCATGGAGGACTCCGGGGATAGCGTTGCTGCTCCATGTTAGCGCAGCGACGCCCCGGCGCGGTTGCTATGATGGCCGCCCGCGGCCGTGCCGGCCGTGTCATCACGCCGAGTCCCTCGGCGTGTTCGTCAGCCAGAGAGTCCCATGCGGAGGAGTGAGATGGACCAGGACGCGATGAAGCGCCAGGCGGCCGAGGCCGCGTTGGCCTATGTCGAGGGCGGTGTGATCGGGGTGGGGACGGGCTCGACCGTCAACCATTTCATCGATGCGCTGGCCGGCATCAAGGGGCAGATCGAGGGGGCGGTGTCGAGCTCCGAGGCCTCGACCGAGCGGCTGAAGGCGCACGGTATCCCGGTGTTCGTCCTCAATGCCACCGGCGAGCTGACGCTCTATGTCGATGGCGCCGACGAGTCGAACGCGCGCCTGCAGCTGATCAAGGGTGGCGGTGGCGCGCTGACGCGCGAGAAGATCGTCGCCGCGGCGAGCAAGCGCTTCGTCTGCATCGCCGACGAGAGCAAGCTGGTCGATGTGCTGGGCGCCTTTCCGCTGCCGGTGGAGGTGATCCCGATGGCGCGCAGCCATGTCGCGCGTGCGCTGGTCGAGCTGGGCGGGACGCCGGTGTGGCGTGATGGCTTCGTCACCGACAACGGTAACCTGATCCTCGACGTCCATCATCTCGAGATCCAGGATCCGGTGGCGCTGGAGCAACAGATCAATGCCATCGCCGGGGTGGTGACGGTGGGGATCTTCGCCCAGCGTCCGGCCGATGTGCTGATCCTCGGCTCTGCCGAGGGTGCACGGACGTTGACCGTGGCGGGTTGATCCTCGGTCGGTCGCACGCCTGGAGCGGACGCCGGTCGTCTTTTTTCCGGGCAAAGAAAAACGGGGCCGCTGGCCCCGTTTTTCGTTCCACGGTTCTAGAGCGCGAGGCTTAGAAGCTGTGGATCATGCCGACCGAGAAGCCGTCCCAGTCCTCGACGTCGAGATCGCTGTCGACCTGGGTGTACAGCACGTACGCCTTGGTGCGCTTGCTGAAGTTGTGGTCGAAGGCGATGGCCCAGGCGTCGGCGTCGATGTCGTCGACGTTGTTCACGCCGAGGTCATAGGAGTTGGCGCCGTACATGGCCTTGACCTGGTTGTTGCCGAAGGCATAACCGGCCTGGATCTGCCACAGGTCAGCCGACGGATCGCCGAAGTCCTGGTTCTCGTAGACGGCGGTCAGGGTGAAGCCGTTCCAGTCGAGGAGACCGAGGCCGGCACGCCACTTGGTGTAGTCGTCCTCGACGTAGCCCGGGTTGGCGACGACGCGGCCGTTGGGCAGGACGATGTTCTTGCCGGTCAGGCTGTCAGCGGAGTCCATGAACAGCTCGTTGCCGATCGACTCGTAGGAGAGAGCGGCGTAGAACGGGCCGTTGGAGTAGATACCGGCCAGCGAGTAACCCTCGGCGAGGCTGTCGGCGTTGACGTTCTCACCGAAGCCCAGGGTCGAGCCGCCACCAGCGTGGGTCGCGGCGGCCAGCTGGAAGCCGCTGAAGCTCGGGCTGATGTAGGCGATGGCGTTGTCGAAACGGTTATCGTCGAAGCCGATGGTGCCGTTGTAGTCAGCCATGGTGTCGGCGAACAGGTCGAGCTTGCCGGTGGAGATCTTCATCGGGCTGTCGTGACGACCGACGAGGAAGGTACCCCAGTTGCCGGCGAGACCGACGAAGCTGTTACGCATGGTGATGGTGTCGTTGGCGCCGGAAGCGGCGTTGCCGTAGCCTTCCTCGGTCATGCGCACGCCGAACTCGACCTGGTAGATGGCCTTCAGACCGTTACCCAGATCCTCCGAGCCCTTCACGCCGATGCGGTTGGCGCGGCCAGCACCAGGCAGATCGCCGCCGCCGTTCAGGCCCCAGCCCTTGAAGCCGACGCTCTCGCCGGTGACGGGATCGATGGCGGTTGCCTCGACGTCTGCATAGTCGATCGACATGTGCAGCTTGCCGTAGAGGACAGCCTCAGCCATCGCAGCGGCCGGAGCGGCCATGGCGGTGGCGACCGCCAGGGTGATGAGTTTCTTGTTCATGATGTTCTCCGCTGTTGTGAATTTGTCAGACAGACTGCAGAAACCGAGCGCAATCATGCTTTGCGAAGTGAACTATAGAGGAGGGCATGGTGTTTTGCAACAGATTGGACGGGAAAAAGACACACCCATTAAAAAGTGTCTCTTTTTTGCATCGCTAGCGCTTGGCCGGACGGCTGAGTGCATCCCCCAAAAGTTTATCGGATGATTGCACGGCCCTGCTGTCGGTGCGGTTTTTACGAATGCATCGAGCGGGGCGTTTCGAGCCGGTCGCGTATCGGCTGTAATTCGAGCACCCTGGGAGCGATCGGGCATCGCTTGTTGTGAAAAGGGTACATCTGTGTCAAGACCCGATATCGGGACAAGGATGAGGCGGGGAGGGGGATAAAGAAAAAGGCCCGAACCCTGAGGGCTCGGACCTTTTCCTGGAGTATGGCTGGGGGACTAGGATTCGAACCTAGGTTGACGGAGTCAGAGTCCGTAGTCCTGCCGCTAGACGATCCCCCAATATCGCTTGCCGCGATATGTCGGAGAATTATAGCGACTCCGACATACCGTGACAACCCCGAAGTTTTAACGCTTCGAGAACTGCGGACGCTTGCGCGCCTTGTGCAGACCGACCTTCTTGCGCTCGACCTCACGGGCATCGCGGGTCAGGAAGCCAGCGCGACGCATCGGAGAACGCAGGGTCTCGTCGTACTCGGTCAGTGCGCGGGCGATGCCGAGGCGGATGGCGCCGGCCTGCCCAGTGTTGCCGCCACCCTTGACGGTGACGTTGACATCGATCTTGTCGGCCAGCTCGGCGGTCTCGAGCGGCTGACGGACCACCATACGGGCAGTCTCGCGACCGAAGAACTGGTCGATCGGACGACCGTTGATCGTGATGTTGCCAGCGCCTGCCGTCAAGAAAACTCGTGCGGCGGACGTCTTGCGGCGACCAATAGCGTGTTGCGTCTCCGACATGCGTCTGATTCCTAAACGTTGAGCTCGAGGGGCTGAGGCTGCTGCGCCTGGTGTTCGTGATTCGGACCGGCGTAGACACGCAGCTTGCGGAACATGGCGCGTCCCAGCGGACCGCGCGGCAGCATCCCCTTGACTGCGAGCTGGATGGCACGCTCAGGGGCGGTCTCGAGCAGCTTTTCGAGGCTGGTCGACTTCAGGTTACCGACATACCCCGTGTGACGGTAGTACATCTTGTCCTGCATCTTGTTGCCGGTCACGCGAATCTTGTCCGCGTTGACGACCACCAGATAATCACCGGTATCGACGTGCGGGGTGTATTGCGGTTTGTGCTTGCCGCGAAGGCGCAACGCCAGTTCGCTGGCGAGCCGGCCGAGTGTCTTGCCTTCGGCGTCGATCAGGTACCAGGCGCGGCGAACCTCTGCGGGTTTGGCGCTAACAGTCGTTGTCATGTCCTTCGCTCCGGGAAGTCCACGCGCAACAGAACGGCGCGCGGTCCGTGAATTCGTTATCTGCGTCGAGAAAGACCGGGGATGGTACGCGATCGGTTTCGCGAGCGCAACCCCCCGTTGTATCATCGGGTGCGATCTGTGCTGCGGGTCCGTTCAGCCGGGCAACTTCAAGCGGTCAACGTGCTTGCCGGCGAGCAGATGAGACTGGAGGATCTCCTCGATATCCTCCTGATCCACGAAAGTGTACCAGACTCCCTCTGGATAGACCACGATCACCGGACCCAGCTCGCAACGCCCCAGGCAGCCGGCGGTGCTGATCTGCACCCCGCCCGGTCCGGTCAGCCCCAGTGCCTTGGCGCGCTGCTTGAGATGGTTGCGCATCTCCAGGGCGCCACACTGATCGCAGCTCTGGCGTCCGTCGCTGCGGGCGTTGGTGCAGAAGAAGACATGATGGCGATAGTAGGTCATCGTCGCTGTCAGAAGGTCCTGATCCAATGCTTGGCCCGGTTGCCCAGGGTAGCACGGAGCGAAGGCTCCCGACCGTTCGCGCCCGGACCGCCCCAGCCCGCTCAGAGTTCGAATGCCTTGAATACCGCCCTCAGCCAGACTTCTTCTTCCGACCCGACGGCCCTGGAGTTGCTCCGGCTCGCCGATCAATGCGTCAAGTGCGGGCTCTGTCTGCCGCACTGCCCGACCTATGCCCAGACCCGTGACGAGGGCGACTCGCCGCGCGGGCGCATCGCCCTGATCCAGGGTTGGGCGAGCGGCCAGCTGGTGTGGGACACGGCGCTGGCCGCCCATCTCGACGGTTGTCTGGGATGTCGCGCCTGCGAGCGCGCCTGTCCCTCGCTGGTCGCCTACGGTCGGCTGATCGATGGCGCCCGCGCGCGCCATCAGGCGCAGCGCCCGCGCTGGCGGCGCTGGTGGTCGCGCCGGCGCCTGGAGACGGTCTCGGATGCCGTGCAGGTGCGTCGGCTCGTCGGACTGCTCGCGCGGCTGCGCGGGGCCGGGGCGCTGGCCTGGCTGGGTCGGCTCGCCCCGTCGCGACTGGCCGTCTATCTGCGCCTCGCTCGGGTGATCGGGACGCCGTCGCCGGCCTCTGCCGTGCCATCGGTCACGCTGGCCGGTGACGCGGTCGAGCTGTTTGTCGGCTGTACCCAGGAGGGGTTGCAGGGCGGTGCGGTGATGGCCGCGCGGGCGCTGCTCGCCCGGCTCGGGGTGCAGACCCGGATCGCCGACGAATCGCTGTGCTGCGGGGCGCTGCTGCGTCACGCCGGTCACCCCGAGGCCGCCGACCGACGCCGCGAGCGGGTCGCCGAGGTGCACGCCGGGCGCACCCTGGTCGGCTTCTCCAGCGCCTGTGTCGGCGAGCTGCGCGAGCACCCGGGGCTCGCCGGGACCACCGAGCTGTGCGCCTATCTCGATGGCCTGGCCTGGCCCGAGGCGCTGCGTCTGCGCCCGACGCCGCTGCGGGTGCTGGTCCACGAGCCCTGCACCCATCGCACCCTGCTCGGCGGCAACGCCGCGGTGCACCGGTTGCTCGGGCGCATCCCCGGGGTGGTGTTGATCGGGCTCGGTGAACAGGCGAGCTGTTGCGGCGCCGCCGGCACCTACATGCTCGAACGCCCGGGGATGGCGCAGGCGCTGTTCGCCGATCAGCTCGCGGCGATCCGCGCCGCCGCCCCCGAGCTGATCGTCACCACCAACCTCGGCTGTGCCCTGCAGCTCGCCGCCTCGCTGCGCGAGGCGGGGCTGGAGATCGCCGTCGAGCATCCGGTCGAGCTGCTCGCGCGCCAGCTCGAGCCCCTGCCGGACACATGAAATCCGCCGTACACGACCCGATATCGCCCCATCACCGATGGCGTGGACGCCGTCGCGCGCGCCGCGCCCTGTCAACACGGACCCAGGAGACCATGAGCACTCGTCACTACACCCCGCTCGATGCCTTGCTGATCCAGGGCGATCGCGCCCTGCGCACCCTGTTCGGTCGGCCACCGCAGACCGAGCGCCCCAACCCCGCGGCCGGTCTCGGCGAGGGCGATCTCGGCAGCGATCAGCGCCGCCATGTCGCCCGGTTGATGCGCATCAACCATACCGGCGAGGTCTGCGCCCAGGCCCTCTACCAGGGCCAGGCGCTCACCGCGCGGTTGCCCGAGACCCGCCACCGGCTGGAGCGTTCGGCGCAGGAGGAGAACGACCACCTCGCCTGGTGCGAGACCCGGCTGCGCGAACTCGACGACCGCAAGAGCCTGCTCAATCCGCTGTGGTATGCCGGCGCCTTCGGGCTCGGCGCGGCCGCCGGGATCGTCGGCGACAAGTGGAGTCTCGGCTTCGTGGTCGAGACCGAGCGTCAGGTCGAACACCATCTCGACGATCATCTCGAACAGATCCCGCTACAGGACGAGAAGAGTCGCGCCATCCTCGAGCAGATGCGCGCCGACGAGATCCATCACGCCCAGGTCGCGCGCGCCGCCGGCGGCGCCGAGCTGCCCGCTCCGGTGCGGCGGATGATGCGTTGGGGCTCGCGGCTGATGACCCGCAGCGTCTACTGGGTCTGATCCGGGCGCTGAGTGCCCCGTTGCACTGATCGTCTCGGCTGCCGCCGCGCGCCGGATGCGCGCGGCGCCGGGCCGTCGGAGAGCGCCAGCACCAGCCCCAGCATCACCAGCACGGTCACCAGGCTGGTGCCGCCCTGGCTGATCAGCGGCAGGGTGATGCCGGTCAGCGGGATGAGCTTGGTCACGCCGCCGAGATTGAGCAGGGTCTGGCAGGCCAGGGCGCTGACCAGCCCGAGTCCGAGCAGACGACCGAAGCGGTCGCGGGTGCGCTCGGCGACGAGCAACCCGCGCCACAGCAGGATCAGCACGAAGACCACCAGCAGCACGCAGCCGACGAAGCCGAACTCCTCGCCGATCACCGCATAGATGAAGTCCGACTGGGCGATCGGGGTGTACTCCGGATTGCCCGCGCCCAGCCCCTCGCCCCACAGCCCGCCCGAATACATCCCCGAGAGCCCCTGGAGGATCTGCCAGCTCGCCCCGGTGGGATCGGCGAAGGGATCGAGCCAGGCGGCCAGTCGGCGCTGACCGTGGGCGAACAGCCCCAGCGCCGCCGCGCCGAGCGTGCCCCCGAGCCCCAGCCCCCACCACAGATAGCCGCGTCGCCCGCTGCCGGCGACCAGCACCACCAGCTGCACCGTCGCCAGCACCGCGAGCATGCCGAGATCGCGCTGCCACAGCAGCAGCGCCGCGAGCACCGCCCAGAACCCCACCAACGGCCAGAGCGTGCGCAGCGGCGGCCAGATCGACCCGGGTCCGCGCCACTCGCCGAGCGCCTTGGCGTGCCGGTCGACGAACCAGGCCATGAACACCACCGCGGTGATCTTCAGGAGTTCCGTCGGCGTCACCAGCCCGACACCGTAGACCGCGCCGCGAAAGCGCTGCCCGAGCGCCAGCACCACGACGACCAGCGCCAGCGACAGCGCCGCCCACAGCCAGCCGGCGGTGGCGAGCCGGACATGGCGCCCGCGCATCGCCAGCGCGCAGGTGACGAGCATCGCCGTCACGCCGAGCGGCAGGGCGTAGAGCCCGGGGTCGGTCGGATCGCCCGGATCGAAGGCGCCCATGCGATAGCGCACCAGCAGCCCGAAGCCGGCGAGCAGGGCGATACAGGCGGTGAGCAGCTGATCGCCGCGACAGCGCAGCGCCACCAGACCGAGATGGATCACCACCACGCAGCCGAGCAGCAGCGCCGGGGCGACCAGCACCTCGGCGCCGAGCCGTGCGCCGGCGGCCTGTGCGCTGCCGATCGCCATGGCGAAACCGAGCCCGACGCACAGCAGCCCCCAGGCGAGCAGTTCGCGCTCCGGGGCCCGCAGCGCCCAGGCCGCGCGCAGATCGGGTGGCGGCGCGCTCATCGCAGCAACCCCCGGCGGGCGGCCTGCTCGATGAGCGCGCGGGCGATCGGCGCGGCGGCCACCGCGCCATAGCCGCCGCGCTCGACCAGCACGGCGACGGCCAGGGTCGGGCGCTCGGCCGGTGCGAGACCGAGAAACCAGCTGTGCGCCCGGCCCTGGGCGTGCTGCGCGGTGCCGGTCTTGCCGGCGATGCGCAGCGCCGGGTCGTCGATCGCGCGCGCCGTACCCTCGGTGACCACCGCGCGCAGCAGCGGTAGCAGCGCCGCGCTGGTCGTCGGCGAGAAGAACTGGCCGAGCGCCTCGGGCGGCTGGTCGCGCAGCAGCCGGGGGCGCATCGCCACCCCCTGGTTGCCCACCGCCGCGCCGATCAGCGCGAGCTGCGCCGGGCTCATCAGCAGCGCGCCCTGGCCGAGCGACATCTGCGCCAGCCCGTAGCGGTCGTCGGGGTCGAGTCGGGGCAGTCGCAGGGTCTGCATGGTGTAGCGTCCGTGGGCGCTGTGGTGGAGCACGATCGGTCGGTTGGCATGGAGCCGGTCGGCGAGGGCGTAGAAGGCGGCGTGACCATAGCCGACGCCGAGCTTGGCGAAGAACACGTTGGAGGAGCGCGCCAGCGCCGTGCCGAGCCCGATCGCGCCGTGACCGCGCCACTGCGTGCCGTGCTCGCGCGCCTCGTAGTACTCGTGGTCGCGGATGCGGGGATAGCGCGCCGAGGTGGTGAAGCCCTCGGGCGGACAGTCGATGGTGGTGTTGAAGCCGTGCTCGAGCGCGAGCGCGGCCATCACCACCTTGAAGGTCGAGCCCGGTGGATAGAGCCCCTGGGTGGCGCGGTTGAGCAGGGGCGCGGCGGCGTCCTCGGCGCCGCCGAGGGTGGCGGCGATGCGCTCGGGGTCGAACCCCGGGGTGCTCGCCAGCACCTGCAGCGCGCCGTCCTGCGGGCGCAGCATCACCACCGCGCCGCGGCGCGCGCCGAGCAGGGCGACGGCGTGGCGTTGCAGCTCGGCATCGAGGGTGAGCCAGAGATCGTGGCCGCGCGGGTGCTCGTCCTGGGTCAGCACCTGACGCCCGACCCGGCCCCAGTCGGCGAGCCGCAACGGGGTGCCGCCGTCGAGATGGACGCTGGCCACCGCCTCCAGCCCGGTGGCGCCGAAGCGCGGGTGACGGTAGCCGACGACATGGCCGAACACCGGTCCGTCGCGGTAGTGACGCCGGACCTGGCCGGCCTGCTCCTCGCTGTAGACCAGCACCTCGCCGTTGCGATCGAGGATACGTCCGCGGCGCAGCCGGTGCGCCGGGTTGAAGTCGCGGCGGTCGTAGAGCTGCATGAAGGCCATGAACTGCGGGCGCAGCATCCCGGTGAGCTGCCAGCTCGCCTGGTGCAGCAGCACCACCGCGAAGAGCAGGATCAGCACCAGCAGCGCGCGCCGCTCGCCGCCCTTGCCGCGTGCCAGCTGGCGCATCGGCAACTGCGGGTGGAGGTCGCGGATGCGTTGGAGCAGATAGGCGAGGGCGAGCAGCAGCCCAGCATGCAGCGCGACCCGCACCACCGGCCAGCGCGTCGGGTCGGTCAGCGACTCCAGCGCCATCGGCTCAGGGTGCCTGGGCGGGGAAGGGGGTGAAGCCCGAGCCCGGCGTGTCGGGGAGGGCGATGACGCCCTCGCGCGGAGAGGGCGCGACCCCGAGGTCTTCGGCGAGCCAGGCGGCGGTATCGAGCCCGTGGGTCTGCGTCGGCGCCAGCGCGGCGGCGAGCTGGGCGTCGACCCACAGCCCGGCGGCGCTCTCGACCACGCTGGTGAGCACCACCTCGAGCCCGGCGGCGCGGGCCCGATCGGCGAGCGCCCGGGTGGCGCGCGGGCCGCCGAGGACGGCGGGCTTGAGCACCACTCGGCGCACCCCGAGCCGCTCCGGGGCGAGCCCGGCGAGCGGCCCGGCGAGCGACTCGTCGAGCGCCAGGGCGAAGGGCGCGCGCGCCTGCAGTGCGGCGAGGGTCGCGGTGTCGGGCTCGCGCAGCGGTTCTTCGAGCGACTCGACCGGCAGCGCGCGACAGGTCTCGATCATGGTCGCGGCGGTGGCCGCGTCCCAGGCGCCGTTGGCGTCGAGCCGCAGCCGTGTCTCTGGCGGCAGGTGGCGGGCGAGCACGCGGAGTCGCGCGCGCTCGGTACGCGGTTCCGCGACCCCGAGCTTGAGCTTGAACACCCGCGCGCCGCGCGCCGCGGCCGCGCTGAGTGCGCTGGCCGGATCGTCGCCGAGTGCGCCGAGCACGGCGTTGACCGCGACCCGTGCCGGGGCCTCGGGGGCGAGCAGGGCGCGCAGCGTCAGCCCGCGCCGCCGTGCGATCAGATCGAGCAGGGCGCTCTCGACCCCGTGTCGCGCCGCCGGGGCGGCGAGGGTCAGGGCCTCGAGTCGGTCGAGCAGCGCCTCGGCGCCGAGTGCGCCGGCCGCCCCGAGCACCCGCGCGAGCGCGGTCTCGGCGACGTCCGGTGACTCGGTCCCGGCCGCCGGCAGCGGCGCGCAGTCGCCCCAGCCGCTGACGCCGCCGGCGCTGGCCCTGACCAGCCAGCCGCGGCGTTGGGCGAAGCCGCCGCGGGCGCTGCTCCAGTCGCGCGCCAGCGCCAGGGCGTAGGGGGTGATGCGCAGCGCGACCCTCATCGCCCTAGAGCGCCAGCGCCACCACCAGCAGCAGGGTCAGCGCGCTCTGGTAGAGCGCGGTGCGTGCCAGCTGCTGGTTGAGCGCACGTCCCTCGGCACCGCGCAGCAGGTTTGCCGCCAGCGCCAGCGCCAGCGGCAGCGCGGCGAGCAGCGGCCAGGGGTTGGCCGGTATCCCGGCGAGCAGCAGGATGGGCACCGGCAGCACCAGCAGCAGGGTGTAGAGCAGCCGCGCCCGGGGCCGACCGAGATAGTGACAGAGGGTGCGCCGCCCGGCGCGCCGATCGCTGTCGAGGTCGCGATAGTTGTTGATCACCAGCACCGCCGCCGCCGGCAGCCCCAGCGCCAGCCCCACCAGCAGCGGCGTCCAGCCGAAGCTCAGGGTCTGCAGGTAGTAGGTGCCGCCGACCGCCGCGAGGCCGAAGAACAGCAGCACGTAGAGTTCGCCGAAGGGGCCGTAGGCGATCGGTCGCGGGCCGCTGGTATAGGCGTAGCCGGCGACCAGCGAGGCCAGGCCGATCACCAGGATCGGCCAGCCGCCGCGCCACAGCAGGGCGATGCCGAGGACGAATGCAAGGGCGAAGGCCAGGTGCGCGGCCAGGCGCACCTGACGCGCGCTGAACCAGCCCTCGGCGCTGGCGCGCGCCGGTCCGAGTCGGTCGGGACCGTCGGTGCCGCGCTCGAAGTCGACCGCGTCGTTGTGCAGGTTGGTGCCGATCTGGATGGCCATCGCCGCGAGCAGGGTACAGAGCGCGGTGAACGGCGCGAGCCGCCCGGTCTGTGCCACCGCCAGGGCGATGCCCGCGATCACCGGCGCCAAGGCCATCGGTAGGGTCTTGGGCCGGGCCGCGAGGATCCAGCGCACCAGGGGCGAGTGCGTGGCGCTCACGTCAGGGGCGCCAGGGGAAGCGGCTGAAGTCGGGGTCGCGCTTGTCGAGGAAGGCGTTGCGGCCCTCCTGCCCCTCCTCGGTGGTGTAGAAGAGCGCGGTGGCGTTGCCCGCCAGCTCCTGGATACCGGCCATGCCGTCGGTGTCGGCGTTGAACGAGGCCTTGAGGATGCGCAGCGCGGTGGGCGAGAGCTGGAGCATGCGTCGGCACCACTCGACGGTGGTGCGTTCGAGCTCGGCGAGCGGCACCACGGTGTTGACCAGGCCCATGTCGAGCGCCTCGGCGGCGTCGTACTGACGACACAGGAACCAGATCTCCTTGGCCTTCTTCAGCCCCACGGTGCGCGCCATGATGCCGGCGCCGAAGCCGCCGTCGAAGCTGCCCACACGTGGTCCGGTCTGGCCGAAACGGGCGTTGTCGGCGGCGATGCTGAGATCGCAGATCAGGTGCAGCACGTGACCGCCGCCGATCGCGTAGCCGGCGACCATGGCCACCACCGGCTTGGGCAGGGTGCGGATCTGGCGCTGCAGCTCGAGTACGTTGAGGTGCTCGACCCCGGCCTCGTCGCGATAGCCCTCGTGGCCACGGATGCGCTGATCGCCGCCGGAGCAGAAGGCAAGATCGCCGGCGCCGGTGAGCACGATCACCCCGACCTTGGGGTCGAGATGGGCGCGGCGGAAGGCGTCGATCAGCTCGCGCACCGTCTGCGGACGGAAGGCGTTGCGCACCTCGGGGCGGTTGATGGTGATGCGCGCGATACGCTCGGCCTGATGGTAGAGGATGTCCTGGTACTCGGGCGCGCCGGCCGGGGTCTCCCAGGCGATCGGACGGCTCGGGTCGGCCGCGCTCGGGGCGGGCAGTTGGACGGACTGGTTGGGGTTGTCTGGCTCCACCTGTGTAGGACCTCTGATGTGACTGTACAGGGTGTCGGGACGGCCTCCTGGTCGTCGCGACACCGCGAAACGGGGCCGGTGGCGCCGGCCCAGGGCCGGCGCCTCCCGCCCGTGCCGACGGACGCCCGTGGGCGTCACTCGAACAAGCGGGTGTCCTCGTGCAACCGGCTCCAGAAGGTCTGGTGCACGGCGCGGCTGCGCTCGGCGTCGATCCGCACCTCGATGATCCCGGCGGCGTCCTCGCGGGCGAGGCTGGCGGCGAACTCGGCCGCGCCGGTGACGGCGTGATGGGCGAGCCCGTGAGCGCGCGCCACGGCGCCGATGTCGAGCGGTGGCGGGGTGCGCCAGAGCCGCTCGAAGCCCTCGACGCCCTGCTGCGGGAGATAGTCGAAGATGCGACCGCCACCATTATTGAGCACCACGCAGGGACGGTCGAGTCGCTGCAGCAGTTGCAGTCCGGAGAGGTCGTGGAGCAGCGACAGGTCGCCGAGCAGGCCGTGACAGGGCACCCCGGCGGCGTTGAGTCCGGCGAGCGTCGAGGCCTGGCCGTCGATGCCGCTGGCGCCGCGGTTGCAGAACAGGCGCAGCGGGGTGGCGCGCGCCCCGGCCCAGGTGTCGAGCTGGCGGATCGGCATCGAGTTGGCGCTGAACAGCCCGGCGCCGGGGTCGATGTGCGCGAGCAGGGTGGCGAGCAGCTGTGGTTCGCACCAGGGCGACTCGGCCAGATGCTCGGCGGCGATCGCCTCGACCCGACGCTCGGCCTGTTGCCAGTGCGCCAGCCAGTCGCGTGGGGCGGGGTCGAGCCGCTCGGCGAGCCAGTCGCAGCAGGCCGCCGGGTCGGCGTCGAGCAGCAGGGCGACGTCGTGGTTGGGGTCGCTCCAGCGCGCTGCCGGGTCGATGCGCAGGGTGGGGACGTCGGCGAGCCAGCCGAGCAGGGTCTTGGAGACCGGCGCGCGACCGAGTGCGATCACCCAGTCCGGGCGCAGCTGCGCGCGCGCCCCGGGGTTGCGCAGGAAGCCGTCGTAGCGGGCGATGCGCGCGGGGCTGCCGGGTCCGAAGCGCAGTCCGGAGAGCGGGTCGCAGAGCACCGGGACGCCGAGGTGCTCGGCGAGTTGCCAGAGTCGCGGCGCGAGCCCCGGCCGGGCGGCGTCGGGGCCGCAGCAGATCAGCCCGCGTCCGCGCAGCAGCGCGCGCGCCTGCTCGGCGCGGTGCGGGTCGGGGGCGCCGCCGTGCCAGGCCGCCGGTGGTGGCGGCGGCGTTGGTCTGTGTTGCGCGGCCGGTGGCGCCAGCGTCTCCTCGGGTACCAATGGCTCGCGCAGCGGCAGGTTGATGTGTACCGGACCGGGGTGCGGGCCGCGCGCGACGGCGGCGGCGCGTGCGCCGAGCGCGCGCATCATCTTCAGCGCCGCCGGGTCGTCGGTGGCCGGGCCGGGGTCGTGGCACTCGCGCGCGAAGGGCACGAACAGCTCCCCCTGCTCGATGGTCTGGTTGGCCCCCCAGCCGCGCAGCTCGGGCGGACGGTCGGCCGAGATCAGCACCAGCGGTCGGCCGGACTGGGCGGCCTCGATCACCGCCGGCAGCCAGTGCGCCGGTGCGCTCCCCGAGGTGGCGAGCAGCGCCACCGGACGGTTCGCCGCAGTGGCCAGGCCGAGGGCGTAGAAGGCGGCGCTGCGCTCGTCGAGGATCGGCTCGATGGCGAGTTCGGCACGGCGCTGCGCGGCGAGGATCACCGGGGTCGAGCGCGAGCCCGGCGACAGCACCAGGGTGGCGACGCCGCCGGCGATCAGCCCGTCGAGCAGTGCCGCGCACCAGTTCAGGTTGCGCGTTCCCTGATCGGTCATCACGGACACCTCAGGCGAACTGCAGCGCGGTGGACATGGCCGCGAGCTTGTGGTCGATCTCCTCCCACTCGCTGACCGGGTCGGAACCGGGGACGATGCCGGCCCCGGCATAGAGCTCGGCGGTGTCACCGGCGACGCGGGCACAGCGCAGCAGCACCCACAGCTCGCCGCTGAGATCGGGCTCGACGATGCCGGCCGCGCCGGTGTACCAATCGCGCTCGAAGGGTTCGTTGCGCCGCAGCCAGTCGTGGGCGTCGCGCCGCGGCTGGCCGTTGGTCGCCGGGGTGGGATGGAGCAGTTCGGCGAGGCTGAAGACATCGCCCTCGGCATCGATCTCGCCGCGCACCAGGCTCCACAGGTGCTGAGCGTTGTTGAGCTGCATCACCTGCGGACCATCGATCGGCTCGATCCGCTCGCAGCAGCGCTCGAGCGCGGCGCGCACCGCCTCGACCACCACCTGGTGCTCGTGCAGGTTCTTGGCGCAGCCGAGCAGCTCGACGGTGAGTGCCGCGTCGCGCGCGGCGTCGGCGGCGCGGCAGGCGGTGCCAGCGATGGCGTCGGCCTCGACCCGGCGACCGCGCAGGGTGAACAGCCGCTCGGGGGTGGCGGCGACGAAACAGCTCTCGCGGTGACGGACGTTGATCACCTGACAGGAGGGGAAGAGATAGGCCAGGGCGTCGTTGAGCCGGTCGAGGTCGAAGCGGCGGTGCCCCTGCAGCCGCTGGCGCCGGCACAGCACCAGTTTCTCCAGCGGGCCGTCACGCTCGATGGCGTCGAGCGCGGCGAGCACCAGGTCGCGCCAGGGCTCGAGCGCCGGCTCGCTGGGACCGCGTTCGAGCGTGGCCGGGGTCTGCGGGGTGCGTGCCGGTTGCGCGAGCAGCGGGACCAGTCGCTCCAGCCAGTCATCCCAGCGCGCCAGCAGGGCCTCGGGCTCGACCGGCAGGCGGGCGGTGAGGATCAGCGCCGATTGCTCGTTGGTGGTGTTGAGTGCGACCTCGGGGATCCAGTAGACGGCGTTGGGCAGGTCGGAGGCGCCGGGCGTGGTGGTCGGCTCGGGGGTGGCGGCGAAGCCGAGCATGGCGAAGCCGCCGAGTCCGGTCTCGTCGGGGTCGAGCTGGTGCCAGTCGGGGGCGGTGGCGCGCGCCCGTTGGCGCAGTTGCTGCAACCGCTGCTCGCCCTCGGCCCGCCACTCGGCGGCGATGCCGTAGCCGGCGCGCAGCTCGCCGCGATGGTTGTGGGCGAACTGGAAGCGCGGGCCGGAGAGCTCGGGAGCGGCATGGAGCGGCTGGGGCAGCTCGAGGGCGAGCGAGACGAGTCCGTGCGCACGGGTGAATGCAGGAGTGGCGATCGCCTCGCGAACGCGAGCCTTGAGCTGCTCGAGGCGTTGGAGCGGTGCAAGCATGGGATAGATCGATGGACCGGGATTGAGTGCACGGCGCGCGCGGGCGCGCCGGCGTTGGTGTCAGGGCGGTGTCGGGGCCGTCAGCCGGCGGACCGCTCGGACCAGAAGCGGTCGATGGCCGCGGTGGTCTCGGCGGGCCGGTCCCACTGCGGCATGCCACGGGTCGGCGCGATGCGCTCGGCGCGCCAATTGTCATGACGGCAGAGGAAGTCGGGCAACTCGTGGAAGTCGATATTGGGGTCGCGATCGTAGAGCACCAGCACCGGCTGGGTGAGCGAGTCGTAGAGACGCTCGCCGGCCTCGGGGGTGAACAGCTGCCCGGAGAGGAAGTAGAGCGGCGCGTACTTGGCCCCCGGCTGGTGGGAGGTGGCGTAGGCGTAGTCGACCATCTCGGGCGGGGTCGGACCGGCGAAGGCCTGACGATAGAAGTACTTGATGCTCGGGCGCGAGGTCAGCAGCCGGAACAGGCCGTCGTTGAGTCCGGGGATGCTGAGCGCGCGATGGACACGCTCGGCGGCGACCCCGGTGGGCATGGCGCGGGCGTTGAAGCCGGTGGGCGAGAGCAGTACCAACGAGCCGATGCGCTGCGGGCGCAGCGCGGTGGCGCGGGCGGCGAACTCGCAGCCGAGCGAGAAGGCGACCAGGTCGATCTCACCCTCGTCCTCGACCACCCGGTCGAGGAAGTCGACCAGGGCGTTGGCGTAGAGTTCGGGCGAGTAGCGGCGGTTGCCGCGATCGGAGCGACCGAAGCCGGGCAGGTCGAGGGCATAGACCCGGCGCTCGCCGCGATAGCGCTCGAACAGCGGCTTCATCTCGAAGGCGCTGGGCGCGGCGTTGACGCTGTGCACCAGCACCAGCGGGCGCGTCCCGCTGGGGCCGTCGACATAGTAGTGGATGCGGCCACCGTGCTCGGTGACGAGGTCGTGTGCGGGCGCCTCGAGCGCCGGTGCCAGCTCGACACCGCCGCCTGTGCTGTGTTGCTCGGGACGGGCGATGGAGGAGTCGATACCTGAGTCCATGTGATTGTCACCTCTTGTCTTGAGTGGACGCGAGTGCGTCGATGCCGGGCGTCTCGCGCTCGGCGCGGCGGCAGATCTCGCGGGTCAGCCGTTTGAATACCAGACGGTGGATGGGTTCCAGCGCGTACCAGTAGAGCAACCCCCAGACCCCGGCCGGATGCCAGTAGCCGCTGGTGGTGAGCCGGGCGCGACCGGGGCCGCGCGGCTCGATCTCGAACTCCATCATACCCGCCCCGGGGGCGCGCATGCCGAACCCGAGGGTCAGGCGTCGCTCCGGTTCGAGTCCGATCACCGTCCAGTGGTCGATGCGATCGCCGGCGCGCAGCTGCTGCGGATGACGCCGGCCTCGGCTGCGCCCGGGGCCGCCGATGGCCCAATCGAACCACTCGCGGAGCGACCACAGGGCATTGCAGCAGTAGTAGCGGTTGTCGCCGCCGATGGCCGCGAGCAGCCGCCACAGCGCGGCGGGGTCGGCGCTGGTCTCCGCGCTCACCCGCAGCCGCTTGGCGTAATAGGCGTAGTCCGGGCGCTGCTGGCGCGCGCCCAGCGCGCCCTCGGTCCAGCGGCTGATCACGGCGGTGCGGCGTTCGGCGTCGAGCGCGGCGGCGACCGCCTCGCGGAAATCGAGCAGCCGTTGCGGCAACAGGCGGCGCAGCTCGGCGTCGTCGGCGTGGAAGTCGTGGCGCAGCCCGCCGATGAGGGCGCGGGCGATGTCGGTCGGCACCGCGGTGACCAGCCGCAGCCAATAGGCCGACAGCCCCGGGGTGAGGACCGGGACCGGCAGGATCCAGGGGGGACGACGCCCGGCGGTCTCGGCCAGGATGCGCATCATCTCGGCATAGGTCAGCTGTTGTGGGCCCGCGGCATCGAAGCTGCGACCCGCGCTGGCGTCGACCCAGGGGATGCGCGCGAGATAGTACAGCAGGTTATCGAGCGCGATCGGTGGCGACAGGGACTGCACCCAGCGCGGGGTGATCATCACCGGCAGATGATAAACCAAATCGCGCATCACCTCGAACGCCGCCGAGCCCGGCCCGACGATGATCCCGGCGCGCAGCTCGGTGACCGGGACCGGGCCCTCGCGCAGCACCTCGCCGGTGCGCCGGCGCGAGACGATGTGCTCGCTGGTGGCCGTCGCCGGCGCCAGCCCGCCGAGATAGACGATGCGCCCGACCCCTGCGGCGGCCGCGGCGGCGGCGAAGTTGCGCGCCGCCTCCAGGTCGAGCCGGGCGAAGCCGCGCCCGGCGGCCATCGAGTGCACCAGATAGTAGGCGACCTCGATCCCGGCGAGCGCGGCGGGCAGGGTGGCGGGGTCGAGGGCGTCGGCCGCGACCAGCTCGACGCCCTCCCAGCCGCGCGCCGCGAGCACCGCCGGGTTGCGCGCGCTGGCGCGTACCCGGTGGCCGCGTGCGCGCAGCAGTGGCACCAGGTGGCCGCCGATATAGCCGCTGGCGCCGAAGACCAGACAGTGCGTGCTGCGTTCGGTATCGGGGCTGGGGTGGGGCTGGTCGTTCATCGTCGGGGCTCCGCTCGGCGATCCTGGGGGCGACATTGCCGTCATCTTCTAGCGCACTTGCGGGTCGCAGTGGTGCGCTGCAATGGCGCGGCCTGTCGTCGCCTCGAGGCGGCGGTCGTCGACAGGGCGTGAGCGGGGTTTGCGTCCCCGATGCCTTTGTGGTTCAACTGACCGCATCGAGCCCATCCCGAGGACGCCGCTTGCGCACGTTCGCCCGTACTCCATTGTTGCTCCTGTGGTGCTGTCTGGCGGCGTTGTTGAGCGCGGGCTGTGCCGGGACCGGCGCGGTTCGTGACACGGCCGCCGGCGATGACGCCGTGGTGCGACTCTATCCGGGCACGGGCGCACGGGCGGGCGATCTGGTGGTGCTCGGGCACGGTTTCCTGCGCAAGCAGTCGACCCTGGCCGGGCTGGCGCGGACCCTGGCTGCGGCCGGGGTCGATTGCGCGACCCTCGACTTCACCGCGCAACGCCCCTGGGACGGCGCCCATCTGCGCAACGGTCTGGCGATGATCGGCGTCGCCGATCGGCTCGGTGCGCGCCGGGTGGTCTATGTCGGCTTCTCGGCCGGTGGGCTGGCGGCGTTGGTGGCCGCGCGCAATGATCCGCGCGCCCGTGGTGTGGTCACCCTGGATCTGGTCGACGCCGCCGGGCTCGGGCGCGTCACGGCCGCGGCGCTGCGCGTGCCGCTGGTCGGGCTGGAGGGCGAGCCGGGGCGCTGCAATGCACACAATGGGGCAGGGCTGGTCCATGCCCAGGCCCCTCGGGGGCGGCTCGAACGCATCGCCGGCGCTGGTCACTGCGACTTCGAGTCGCCGACCGACCTGCTGTGCGAGATGCTTTGCGGCGAGGCCGATCCGGCCCTCGGCGCGTTGGTACGCGCGCGTGCCAGCGCCGCGGTGCTGGCGTTGCTGGAGCCTGTGGATTCCACCTCGGCGGAGTGACCCGATGCTTTCCCGACTCGCACACTGGATCGAACGACACCCGTCGCTGCATCGTCTGGCGCTGCGGGTGTGGCGGTTGTTCCCGGCGCGCCTGGCCGGATTCCTCAAGGGGGTGTTCGCGCGCCGCTGGGTGGTGGGCGCGGTGGCGGTGATGATCGACGAGACGGTGACGCCGCCCGAGGTGCTGCTGGTCGAGCACAGCTATCGGCGTCGCGGCGCCTGGGGGCTGCCGGGCGGTTCGGTGGAGTCGATCCCGGGCAGCCCCACCGCGCCGGGTGGGCCGGCCTCGCCGGACGACGTGCTCGAGGCGACCCTGGCGCGCGAGGTCGAGGAGGAGCTGGGTCTCGCCATCGAGGGGATCGAACTGCTGCGCGTCGATGCCGTGCCTTTCATCCCCGAGGAGCCCGGTCCCTACCGCCTCGACTTCTATTTTCGCTGCCGTCCGGTGGCGGGTTTCGCGACGCTGCGCGAGGCCGCCGCGGCGCCGCGCTCGCCCGAGATCACCGCGGTGCGGATGGTGGCGCTGCCGGCGCTCGCCGACTACGACCTGTTCTCGCCCGACGCCCGCTTCCTCCGCGAGGATCTGCCGCGGCTCTGTCCGAGGCTGGCTGGTTGACGCTCAGGCGGCCTCGTCGAGCGGTTGCTCGACGGTCTTGGCCATGCGCTTGGCGAAGTAGTAGATGCGCTTGAGCTTCTCGATGATGTCGACCTCGATGGTGTAGGCGGGGATGCGCTTGGGTTCCTGCGCGACCAGGCGCTGTGCCTGGTGCACCGCCGCCGAGTCGGCGATGCGCGAGATCTCCTGCTTCATGGTGGTGACGCTGCGCGCGGCCAGCTCGTTGTTCTGCGCCACCGCCTGGATCGCCGCGGTCACCGCGCGGGTGACGCTGTGGTGGAAGCCGTTGAGGACCTGACGGGTCGGCGTGCTGATCGAGACCCCGGCGTCGATGCGCTGGTGGCCGAGCATCACCAGGTTGGTCTCGACCACGTCGCCGATGTTCTCGAGGTCGTTGACCGCCTCCATCAGCCCCATCAACTCGCCGGTCTGACGCTCGGTGAGACTCAGTCGACTGATCTTGCCGAGATAGGTGAGGATCTGCGCGTGCAGGGTGTCGACGTCGTTGTCCATCAGCTCGACCTCGCGCAGCATCTGTTTGTCGCCGCTGAGGATTGCCGGCATGCTGCGATCGAGCATGCGCTGGACGTACTCGCCCATGTGCAGGATCTCCAGCCGTACCCGGTCGAGCGCGAGCGACGGGGTGGTGAGCAGCTCGTCGTCGAGATACTTGGCGCGCACCGCCACCGCCGCCTCGCCGAGCGGGCGCTCCGGTACCAGCCATTCCACCAGACGTGCGAACTGACCGGCGAAGCCGATGAAGATCAGGGTGTTGGCGATGTTGAACAGGGTGTGGGCGTTGGCCAGCTGGCGGGGCACCTCGGCGGCGAGACGCTCGGCGCCGGCGAGCTCGGGGTGACGCGGCGAGATCTCCTGCACCAGGAGCGACAGCTCGCCGATGAAACCGATCCAGAGCACCACCCCGGCGACATTGAAGATGACGTGCACCAGCGCCGCGCGCAGCGCCTCGCGTGACTTGCCGATCGCCGCCAGCAGCGCGGTGACACAGGTGCCGATGTTGGCGCCGAAGGCCAGGGCGATGCCGGTCGGCAGGGTGATGAAGCCCTGGCTGGCCATGACGATGGCGATGCCGGTGGTCGCCGCCGAGGACTGGATCAAGCCGGTGAAGACCGCCGCCACCAGGATGCCGAGCAGCGGGTTCTCCAGCCGGGTCATGAAATCGAGGAAGGGCTGATAGCTGCGCAGCGGCGCCATCGCCTCGCTCATCACCCCCATGCCGAAGAACACCATCCCCAGCCCCATCAGCATCCCGCCGTAGTGACGCGCGCGCTCGCCCTTGGCGAAGAACTGCAGGGTGAAGCCGACGCCGATCATCAACAGCGCCGCCTCGGTGACCTGGAAGGCGATCAGCTGGGCGGTGACGGTCGAACCGATGTTGGCGCCCATGATCACCCCGACCGACTGCGACAGGGTCATCAGCCCGGCGCTGATGAAGCCGACCACCAGCACCGTGGTCACCGAGGAGGAGTTGATCACCGCGGTGACGAAGGCGCCGGTGAGCGCGCCCATGAAGCGGTTGACGGTGAGCTTGGCGAGGATGTCCTTCATGCGCTCGCCGGCGACCGCCTTGAGCGCGTTGGCCATCTGCTCCATGCCGAAGAGGAACAGCGCCAGACCGCCGAACAGTCCCATGCCCATGGTGGTCCAGTCGATCGTCTCGGCGGCCTCGTCGGCCAGGGCGAGGGTGGGCAGGGCGAACGCGCCCAGGGCGCAGATCAGCAGTGGCCACAGACGCTGGGCGGGATGGTGGTGTGGGGGCGGCGGAGGGGTCGGCTTCATGGAGTACGGTTGCGGGGAGATTTGACGATGGTCACCGGGATCGTCGCGCGGTGGACCACGCGTTCGGCCACCGAGCCGATCAGCAGGTGTCTGAGTCCGGTCAGCCCCTTGCTGCCCATCACGATCTGCTGCGCCGTTCGGCGCTCGGCGATCTCGAGGATACGGGTGCTCGGCAGGCCCTTGACCAGCAGGGTCTCGGCGCCCTGCAGTGGCCCGAGGTCGGGGTGGCGCGCGCTCACCGCGGCGACGAACTCATCGAACATCTCGGCGGCGCCGTCCTCGATGCGGTGGAGCTGCTTCTTCTTCAGTGCGCGACCGTAGTAGCCGGGCATGCTGAAGGGATCGTGGACGACGTGAAGGATCAGCAGTGGTCGCTCGCGACAGGTGGCCAGCTCGGCGGCGAACGTCAGCGCGGCCTCCGAGTGCGGCGAGAAGTCCACCGGTACCAGGATCGGGCTGGGGGCGGTCGGCTTGGTCATCGATGCTCCTGGTCGCCTGCGGGTTGTCCATGCCGGTCATGGGGTCAGGGTCGGGGCGGACACCGGCGAACACCAGGCCGCGCGGCCTGGCGGTCCCCGCATTATGACACCTGTCTGACGGAATCGTGACGACGCCGGGTCGATCTCAGGCGTTGGCGGAGAAGTGGTTGTAGGCGGCCAGCAGCGGCTCGCTCGGGTAGCGCAGCGGCAGCAGGTGCTTGCGCCCGCGGGTGATCACCCCGATCCAGTCGGGGTGGGCGCCGTAGAGCACGTGGTGATTGGCGATGCCGCCGGCGTCGATCCAGCAGGTCTCGTCGCGCGACAGCGGGGTATGGCCGACGATGCAGGGGGTCTGCTCGCGCACCCCGAGACAGCGGCGCAGCCGTGCCAGATCGCTCGCGCCATAGCCCTTGGGCGAGTTGTTGCGGCGCAGCCGCACATGGGTGAGCTGATGGGCGAGGCGCGGATGGCGGTCGATTTCGACCAGCATCTGCCAGGTGCAATAGCCGGTCGGCGGGCCGGCGTGACAGGCGATATAGCTGGGGGCCACGGCGACATAGGGCAGCAGGTCGTAGAAACGCTGCATGGCGTCGCGATAGGCCTGGCCCCGAGTGGTGATCAGGTGCTGCTCCCAGACCAGCCCCTGGGGGATGCCGGCCTTGCTGATCTCGTCGGAGAAGCTGTCGTGGTTGCCGCGCAGATAGAACACCCGGTCGGGAAAGCGCACCTTGAGGCGGAAGATCAGCTCCATCATCAGCACCGAGTCCTCCATCTCCGCCTCGCGTCCCGGGGCGTCGGGTTGGACCGCATCGCCGAGCAGGATCAGCACCGCGCTGCCCTCGGCGAGCGCATCGAGGAAACCGCCCTGGGTGAGCACCACCAGCAGGTTGTCGATGCGGGCGTGGAGATCGCCGACGAAGATCGGGCGCGCGCGCTCGGGCAGCGCCAGCAGCCCGCCGGGCCGATCGTCCGCGGTGCGCACCCGGTAGGGCTCGGTGGCGAGCAGGGCGTTGACCTGCTCGAGCAGCGTCAGCGCCTCGGCGCCGGGCAGCGGTTCCAGCGGGCCGCGCAACAGGCCGTGCAGCTGGCCGAGCTGGCGCCGTCGCCAGCGGGCCATGCGCTCGCGCGCGCTGCGCGCGGTGAGCGGGGCGATACAGGCCGGGGCGCGGGTCGACTTGCGCTTGAGCGCCAGCCCCTTGGGCGAGAGCTTGAGCCGCAGGTGACGCTCCTCGACCAGCTTGGGGTAGCGCAGCAGACGACGCTGCAGTTGATCGCGTCGCCCGAGGGTGAGCGCCTCGCCGTGATAGAGACGGAGGAACCCGCTGATGTCGCTGAAGTACTCCTCGGGGTCGAGCAGCAGATAGTCGCCGCTGGGTTGGAGCTGGGCGTTGGCGTCGAAACACAGTTCCGGGTAGAGGTGCAGGCGGTAGCCGGGTTCGCTGCCGAGCTGGATCTGCAGCGGCAGGGTCGGTGCGGGGATGCGCACCTTCTCGGTACCGAGCCGCAGCGAGCCGCTGAGATCGACGTCCTCGCAACCCTCCAGCTCCTGGACCAGGCCGTGGAACTGCTGGAGGAAGGTCTTACGGGCGTTGCGTTTTGTCGCCATGGCACTGAGCCTCGGGGGTGATCGCGATCCGCTCCGGGATCGCCAGGGCGCGGGTACGGACATGCACGATCATGCCGGCGCGATGCAGGATCATCGCCAGTTGCGCACAGGTCTCGACCTGGGCGTGGATCTGCTCGGGCTCGATGTGTCGGTCGATCGGGTGGGTGCCGCGACGTGCGCGCGCGAGCCGGTCGGCGACGATGGTCTCGGCGTCGGGGAGCAGGAACTCGAAGGCGAAGCGGCGGCGCCAGTCGATGCCGAGCAGCGAGCGTCGCGGCGGCGGGATGCGCAGCCGTGTCGGATCGAGGCGCAGTCGCGCCCAGCCCTCGAGCCAGGCGGCATCGAACAGCGCGAGCGCCTCGCTCTGATCGACGAAGGGTAGCCCGAGATGGATCTCGCGCGGGCGCAGGGCGAGCACCCGGTCGCGCCACCAGCCCTTGTGCGAGAGATCGACATAGCCCTCGCCGGGCCAGCCGCCGAGGCGCTCGACCAGGGTGGTCTTGCCCGAACCCGGCGGGCCGGTCACCAGCAGCTGGCCGAAGCGGACCTCGGGCGAGAGCGGCACGCCACGGATGTACACCGGCGACTCGACCGGGCGCAGTGGCAGCACCAGACGGCCGGTCGTGTCGCTCATCGCGCCCGCCCCCGGGCCCGGCCTCTAGCCGAAGATGCCTGCCAGCACATAGAAGAAGATCGCGGCGAGGATGGCGCCGGCGGGCAGGGTGATGATCCAGGAGAGCACGATGTTGCCGATCACCCGCAGGTCGAGTGCGGCGATCCCGCGCGACAGGCCCACGCCCATCACCGCGCCGACGGCGATGTGGGTGGTCGAGACCGGCAGGCCGGTCTTGGAGGCGAGCACCACCACGCTGGCCGCGGCCAGGGTGGCGCTGAAGCCGCGTGTCGGGGTGAGCTCGGTGATCTTGGTCCCGATGGTCTGCATCACCCGATAGCCCATGGTCGCCAGGCCGACGACGATGCCGACGCCGCCGAGGGCGAGGATCCACAGCGGCAGCGGGGCCTTGGCCATCACCTCGCCGCCACTGTTGATGATCGCCACGATCGCCGCCAGCGGGCCGATGCCGTTGGCGACATCGTTGGAACCGTGGGCGAAGGCCATGGCACAGGCGGTGAACAGCATCATCGGGGTGAACACCCGCTCGACGCTGGCGAAGTGGAAGCTGCGATCGGCGTTGGGGTCGACCTCGACGCGGTCGATGAGCAGCTTGCCGACGGCGGCGGTGGCCAGCCCGATCAGGGTGGCGGTGAGCAGTGTGGCCGGCAGCGAGAGATGGAAATCGAGGTGCTTGAGTCCCTTGAACAGGGTCACCAGACTGACGATCCAGCCGACCAGGAAGACATAGACCGGTCCCCAGCGCTTGGCCTGACGGAAGGGGTCCTCGGTGTTGAGGATCAGGGTGCGGATGCTCAGCATCAGCAACAGCGCCACGGCGCCGCCGAGCACCGGCGAGATCACCCAGCTGGCGACGATCTGGCCGATCTTGTCCCAGTGCACCGCATGGATGCCGATGCCGGCGACGGCGAAGCCGACGATGGCGCCGACGATCGAGTGGGTGGTCGAGACCGGCCAGCCACGGGTCGAGGCGATCATCAGCCAGATCGCGGCGGCGAGCAGTGCCGCGAGCATGCCGAAGACCAGCAGCTCCGGCTGGTTGGCCACCGCGCCGGCGTCGATGATGCCGCTGCGGATGGTCGAGGTGACGTTACCGCCGGCGATGAAGGCGCCGGCGAACTCGAAGATGGCGGCGATCACGATCGCCTGCTTGACGGTGATGGCCCCGGAGCCGACCGATGTCCCCATGGCATTGGCGACGTCGTTGGCGCCGATGCCCCAGGTCATGTAGAGACCGAATACGATGGCTAGGATCAGGAAGACCGATCCCCACTCACTGATGATTTCCACGCTTCCTCCAAAACGATGCCGGATGTGGCGGCGGGTCGATGCGCGTCAACGCGCGATAAGCAGTAGCAGGCGTTCGCCGACCTTCTCGGCGTGGTCGGCGAGGTCGCCGATGCGCTCGATCAGGCGATACCAGAACACCACCGAGACCGGGTCGAGCCGGTCCTCGTGGGCGAACAGGGTGCGGTTGAGCGACGCGACCAGGGCGTCGGTCTCGCTCTCGATGTTGCAGAGGGTCTCGACCATCTCCTCGACCCGCGCCGCCTCGCGGCCACGAAAGCCGGTCTCGAGCAGCTCGTCGAGCTCGTCGACCACCCGGGTGGCCTGGATGCAGGCGTCGATACAGCGGCGTACCAGCGTCATCAGCTCCGGCTGCATCACCCCGGGCAGGGGCATCTCGCGCTGCACCAGCACCCCGGCGATCTCCTGGGCGGTGTCGGCGATCGCATCCTGGGTCTCGAGGACCGCCAGCAGGTCGCGACGATCGACCGGCATGAACAGGCTGCGCGGCAGGCGCAGGCGGATCCGGTTCTTGGCCTGGTCGGCGGCGTGCTCCTGGTCGACGATCGCCTGCTGGGCGCGCTCGAGGCGCTCGCGGTCACCCTCGAACAGGGCGGTGAACAGCTCCGGGAGCAGGGCGACGCAAGCATCGACCAGATGCATGTGCTCCTGCATCGGTTTGAACGGCGAGCGACCGAACAGATCGGCGATCGGGTTGCTGGGTTTCATGGTTTCATCCTCCTCGGCGGATGCGACGGGAGCGACCGGTATGGGCTGGGATTGATCATGGGTCGGGTGGTGCTGAATCGATCGACGCTATCCTGCCGATGAACGGCGATCGCGCCGGACGGCGACTGGACGTCGCGACCAGGACGCGTCGAGCATTGGATGACATTCAGGTTGCGGCCGGCGACATAGTGGCAAAAAACGGCAATCGGGTCGCCATCTTTTTGGTACAAGGTCGCGCATGATAGCGGGCCGCGTGGACATGGTCCGCGTTCTCCAGGTCACACGGTAGATGATGGAGGCGGTGCATTGAACCAGATTGCGGGCCGGTTGCGTATCGGCGAGAAGCTCGTCCTCGGCTTCGGGGCGGTGGCCCTGATCTTCCTCGCGGTGATCTGGCACGATCAGCGCGACCTGCGCGCGGTGCTCGAGCAACACCGCGACCTGCACGCGCTCGCTGCGGCGCGCCAGGAGGCGGCCTTCGCCATCGAGCGTCACCTGATCGCGCTGCGCGACGCCGAGGCGCGGTTCCTCGCCGCGCGCGAGCCGGCACAGGCCGAACGGGTGCGGCGCGAGGGCGCGGCGCTGCTCGACTGGGGCGCGCGGCTGGCGGCGACCGACGCCGCGGCCGCGGCCGCCGCCGCACGGATCCGCGCGGCGCTCTCCGACTATCTGGCGCGTTTCGGCGAGGTCGAGGCGGGCTGGCGCCGGCGCGGACTCGATCACGACAGCGGTCTCCAGGGTGACTTCCGCGCCAGCGCCCACGCGCTGGAGGCGCGTCTGGCGCAATGGGCCCCGGCGCTCGAGCGTGAGCTGCTGCAGCTGCGTCGACGCGAGAAGGACTATCTGCTGCGCGGCGAGGCGGGTTATGCGGTGATGGTCGAGCGCATCGCCGAGACGCTCGCACAGGGTCTCGCCGCCGCTGACCTGGAGCGCGGGGCGCGTAGCAGCCTCGAGCAACTGCTCGGCGACTATCTGCGCGATTTCCGCGCGCTGCTCGAACAGGATCGGCGGATCGCCGTGTTGCGCGCACAGATGGATCAGGCCGCGGCCGCGGTCACGCCATTGGTCGAGACCGCGCTCGCCGAGGCCCGTGCCCGGCTCGATGAGACGGTGCGGGGGATCGATGCGGCCTCCACCGAGCGGGCGCGGCGCAGCCTCTATCTGGCGCTCGTCGCCACCCTCGTCGGGACCCTGCTGGCGCTGGTCTTCACCGCCCGTCTGGTGCGACCGGTGCGCGAGATGGCCGGGCTGCTCGATCGCCTGACCTACGAGAACCCGCACCAGCGCATCCCCACGCGCCCCGGCGCACGCGACGAGATCGACGCCATGGCCCGTTCGCTCAATGCCCTGGCCGATCATCGTGCCACCTTCACGCATTGGTGGCGCAACGCCATGGCCGAGGCGGTCGCGCTGCGCGACCTGCAGCTGGCCGCGACCCCGGAGTCCGAGGGTACGGCGCGGGCCCGGTTGCGCCGTGCCATCCGCGAGCGTGCCCGGCGGTTGCGGACGGTGCGTGCGCGCTGCATGCAGCAGCTCGAGCGTATCCGCACCCTGGCGCGCGCCCCGGTGGCGGGGAGCCGCACCGAGCGTGCGCGCGAGCGGGCGACGCTGCAGCATGCCAGCGAGTCGCTGGCGACCCTGTTGCAGTTGCTCGACGAGCCGCTGCCCGATCCGGTTCGCGACGAGGCGGGGCGCCTCCCGAGCGGCGACGAGCGGTCTAGTTGAGCGCCGGCAGGTAGGGGTTGGGGAGCAGCCCGATGCGCCGTCTCTCGGGATGCTTGCCATGTCTGGCGCGGAGGTGGCGCGATCCGTGCGGACCGACGAACAGCCCTGACGCGCTGGCCTTGGCGCGGTGCTTGAGTTCGGCGATGGTCTGGCCGAGCTGCTCGACGCTGCCGTGGTCGTCGCCGGGGCGGATGGTCAGCAGCGCGGCGCTGCAGCGCATCAGCCCGGCGCGACGCGGGGTGCCGTCGCGGTGGTGGGCGAGGATACAGCCGCGAGCGCGGTCCTCGGGGTCGTAGAGGCTCTGCACGTCGGAGCGGAACTTGGCGAGCAGCTGCTCGATGCGGTGGACCACGGCGCCGGACTCGACATCGGCGATGCCGGCGAAGAAGTCGTCGCCGCCGATATGACCGATGAACCACTGCTCGGGACCGAGCAGCTTGCGCAGCAGCTCGGCGAACATCAGGATCGCGCGGTCGCCGCGGCGAAAGCCGTAATGGTCGTTGAAGGCCTTGAAGTTGTCGAAGTCGAGATAGACCAGGTGCCAGATGCGGTGACGCTCGCCGAGCGCGCCCGAGACATAGGCATAGACCGGGTTGTTGCCCGGTAGCCGGGTCAGCGGGTTCTGCTCGCGGGCGGCGGCGAGGTTCTTCTGCTCGACCAGCTGGAGCAGCGCGGTCGCCGAGATGAAGCCGTGATAGCGGGCGTCGCGGGTGAGGATCAGCCCCGCGGGGTTGATGTCGGCGCAGTAGGCGCCGAGCAGCCGCTCGGCCGAGTCGTGGATGTCGACCGTCGGGCAGGGGCGCAGGAAGTCGTGCAGGTTGCGCCCGAAGGCGCGGTTGAGCAGCAGCTCGCGACCATAGTTCGAATAGAGCACATCCTTGATGTCGGCCTCGTGGATCAGCCCGAGCGGGCGCCCGGCATGGTCGATCACCGGCAGCACGTGATGTACGCGGTCGTGACGGAAGGTCTCGATCATCGCGCCGACCTCGGCATCGATCGGTAGTGGCCGGATCGGTTCGATACAGGCGGCGATCAGGCTGCGATCGTCATCGGTGCGTCGCCGGTCGCTGGCGTTGACCCTGGCGATCTCCCGGTAGCGGGTGCGCAGCGCGCGGTGATCGGTCTGCGGGCGGGCGACCAGATAGCCCTGCACCAGATCGCAGCCGACCTCGCGACAGGCGAGCAGCTCGCGCTCGGTCTCCACCCCCTCGGCGATCACCGCGATGCCCATCACGTGGGCCAGCTGCACGGTGCTGGCGACGAACAGTCGCTTCTTGTGATCGTCGGCGATGCCGCTGACGAAGAAACGGTCGATCTTGAGCAGCTCGGGCGGGTGCTCGTAGAGCAGTCGCAGCCCGGCGTAACCACTGCCGAAATCGTCGATGGCGAGATGGAAGCGATGACGGCGATAGGCGGCGATCACCTCGGCCACTCGCGGGCTGGCGGTGAGGTCGGCGCGCTCGGAGAGCTCGAAGCAGACCGTCTCGGGCGGCAGGCCGTGCTGCTCGAGCAGGCGCAGGGTGTGGCCCGGGTCCTCGAGCTCGATCAGCTGGGGGTCGAGGTTGAAGAACAACCGGTAGCGCGCCGCCTCGGGCAACGCGGCGAAGCTGGCGATCGCCAGGGTCCGCAGCTCGCAGTCGAGTTCTGCGGCGCAGCCGAGCCGCCAGGCATGTTCGAGCAGCGCCGGGACGGTGTCGAAACCGAGCCGGTCGACCCCGCGCAGCAGCGCCTCGTAGCCGTAGACACAGCCGGTGTGGATGTTGACGATCGGCTGCAGCGCGTAGCGCAGTCCATCGCGGGCCTGCGCGAGCCAGGTCTCTGGAGTCATGGTGTCGGGCTGGCGATGGGTGCGCTGAGTCATCCCTGGACCCGGAAGAAGGTGACGCGCTCGGTGAGCCCCTGCGACAGGTTGCTGAGATGGTGGCTGTGGGCGAAGCCGTCGTTGGCCGCCTCGGCGCTCTCGCGCGCGAGCAGGGTGATGCGCTCGAGGGCGCGGGTGACCTCCTCGGCCATCCGGCTCTGCTCGTCGGCGGCCTGGGAGATCTGCTCGGTCATCCCGGTCAGCTGCTCGATCGAGCCGTAGAAGCCGTCGAACTCCTCGGCCGCGCTGCGGTAGCGGGCGATGCTCTCGCAGGCGCGGCTGCGGTTGTCGTGGATCACGCTCACTGCCTCCTCGGCGCTCGACTGCAGCGAGCCGATCAGCCCCTCGATCTCGCCGATCGACTGCTCGGTGCGCTGCGCGAGCTGGCGCACCTCGTCGGCGACCACCGCGAAGCCGCGACCGTGCTCGCCGGCGCGCGCGGCCTCGATCGAGGCGTTGAGCGCGAGCAGGTTGGTCTGCGCCGAGATGGTGCGGATCACCTCGAGCACGTTGCCGACCGACTGGCTGTGTCCGGCCAGTCCGTCGACGACCTCGGCGGCGTGACCGATCTCCTCGGTGAGCCGCTCGACCACCGCCGTGGTCTGCTCGAGGATCTGCCGGCCGGCGTCGATCCGCGCCCGCGCCTCGCCGGTCGCGGCGGCCGCCGCGCTGGTGTGCTCGGCGACCTGATGAGCGGAGAGCGCCAGCTGGTTGATGGCGTCGTCGACCTGGTGGGTCTCGGCGCGCTGGCGGTCGAACTGTCCCTTGCTCTGCTGCGACAGGTTGGCCATGTCGCCGGCCGAGGCGTGCAGCTCGTGGCTGGCCTGGTGGAGGTGGGAGATGATGTCGCGCATGCGCTCGGTCATCGCCTGCAGCGCCGTCATCAGCTGGCCGACCTCGTCGTTGCGGGCGTGTGGGAAGCGCGCGTTGAGATCGCCCTCGGCGAGCGCCGAGACCGTCTCCAGCGCCGCGCCGAGCGGGCGCAGCGCATGCTTGACGTAGAGAAAGATGCCGCCGCTGGCGAGCACCAGCACCAGCGCCAGGGCGCCATAGACGGCGAGCTGCAGGCGCTGCTCGGCGTAGTAGGCGGCGCTCTGGTCGGCGATGGTCGTCAGGTGGGCGATCGGCGCGTCGTCGATGCCGAGGATCGGGCGGGTGAGCACGCCGTAGATGCCGCCATCGGCGGCGCGGCGGGTGAGGCCGTGCTCGGTGAGCGGTTGCGCCGGGGGGGCTGTCGTCTCGTACAGCGCCGGGTCGGTGCCGGCGAGCATGCGGCCCTCGGCATCGCTGAGATAGACCTCGGCGCCGTCGATCCGCTTGAAGCGTGCCAGGGCGTCGTCGAGTGTGCGCTCGAACAGTGCGACCCCGACCAGCGTGTGACGGAATTCGAGCGGCAGCGCATGGAAGGCCACCGGGACACCGTCGGCGCCGAGGCCGATGCCCTGACGTGGTTCGCCGGCGCTGCTCGCGCGCTGGGCCAGCAGGGTGCCCGCGGTCGGTATCGGCGTCTCCGGCGACGGGCCGAGCAGCAGCTTGCCGTCGTCGTCGAGCAGATAGAGCCGATCGAAATACCCGAGATCGCCGAGCAGGTTGAGCAGCGAGTCGCGTGCGCGCTGCAACGCCTCGCGATCGCCGGACCTGAGGGCCTGGCGCAGGGGGAAGTCGCGCGCGATCGCGTCGACCCCGCCGGCCATGTGCTCGAGCAGTTGCTCGCTCACCATTCGCCAGACCATGCCCTTGCCGGTGTCGACCGCGTCGGCGACGCGCGCCTCGAGCCGGGTCTGGTTGAACTGCGCGATCAGGGTCAGGGCGCCTGCGACGAGCAGGGTGACGAGGATGGCAACGAGGGTGACGCTGCGTCTGATAGTCATGGTGTCGAGGTCGGGTGCGTCCAAGGGAGCGCGGACATCGACTGGCGCGAAGTCTTTGGAGGGACAGGCGTGGCGCAGGATGTTCGCGATGCCGCGATCATCGACCGGGGAGCCCGGTGGATCGGATCAGCGGCGCAAGTACACCAGACGAAGGTGAAGATCCGATGACGGACCCTTGGGGGCACGGGGGGCAGCGATCAGAAGATTGAACCGCCAAGGCGCCAAGGGCGCAAAGGAGAGAAGAGCCCCCAGTGGTCAGCCTCCAGCCTCCAGCCGCTACCTGCCCTCAAACACTGGCGCTAAAAACGTACGCCACGACTGATGGTCAGCCGTGCCGTGGTCGAAGGCGCACACTCACTGGAGGCTGGCGGCTGGTCGCTTGCAACTTGAACTTCTTTGCGCTCTTGGCGCCTTGGCGGTTCATCCCCCCCAGCTGTCGACTGGTCGCTAACTCCGCCCGTAGACCGGGATCGCCGCGCCGGTGACGGCGCGTGCGGCGGGGGAGGCGAGGAAGACGATGACCTCGGCGATCGCGGCCGGCTCGACCCAGTCGCCGGGGTCCTGGTCGGGCATGGCGGCGCGGTTCTCCGGGGTGTCGACGGTGCCGGGGAGGATACAGTTGACGTTGACGCCCTGGTCGCGCAGCTCGGCCGAGAGGGTCTCGGTGAGTGCGATCACCGCCGACTTGGCGGCGCTGTAGGGGCCCATGTAGGCGCCGGCGGGGCGGGCGGCGCGGGCCGAGACATTGACCATGGCGCCGCCGCCGCCGGCGACCAGGTGAGGGACGGCGGCGCGCGCGCCGTGGAGCAGGGTGCGGGCGTTGATGTCGAGCATCCGCTCCCAGTCGGCGTCACTGGTCTGGTGCAGCGGCGCGCCCATGGCGAAGCCGCCGGCGAGGTTGGTCAGGGTGTCGAGTCGGCCATGGCGTTCGACCAGCCGGGCAAGCTCGGCGCCGAGCGCGTCGGGGGCGAGCAGGTCGCAGGCGAGACACTCGACGGTGATTCCGGCGCCGAGTTCGTCGCGGGTGCGTTCGAGTGCCTCGCGGTCGCGCGCGAGCAATGCCAGCCGGGCGCCGCGTCGGGCGAAGGCGGCGGCGGTGGCGCGACCGAGGTTGCCGGTGGCGCCGGTGATGAGGACCAGTTGCTGGTCGAGTTCGCGGATCATGTTCGGACCTCCTGCCCGAGGGGCTCGTGCCGAGCAATCTGGGGTGGGCGCGGGACGGACTCAAGGCAGGAAGCCTCGTGCGGTCGGTCGCGCCGGCCTGTTATGATTGGGCCGGTGAGCGACCGACCCGGATCACTTGACGGCCCACTCTTCGGTCCTTGCGCTCCTGGGGTGCGAGGTACACGGGCGGTCATGCGCGTGCCGCACGGTGACGCTTGCCGTGATCCCTTGCCGTGGTCGTGCCGCGCAGCCTCAGGTACGGCCCCGGCCCGGCTCGATGGAGTGCGCGCGTGATCGAGATCCTGTTCCTGCTGCTGCCGGTTGCGGCGGCCTCCGGTTGGTGGCTGGCGCGACACGAGCGTCCCGCGTCCCGACGGTCTCGCCGCCCTGCCCATCCGAGCTTCCTGCGCGGACTCAACTATCTGCTCGACGAGCAGCCCGACAAGGCGCTCGACATGTTCATCGAGCTCGCCGAGGTCGACGACGAGACGGTCGAGACCCATCTCGCCCTCGGCAGCCTGTTCCGTCGTCGCGGCGAGGTCGACCGCGCGATCCGTGTCCACCAGAACCTGATGGCGCGTCCCAGCCTCGATGCCGAGCAGCGCGGCTATGCCCTGCTCGAGCTGGGGCAGGACTACATGAGCGCCGGGCTGCTCGATCGCGCCGAGCTGCTGTTCCAGGAGCTGGCCGGTCTCGGCCTGCACCGTCAGCGCGCACTCGCCGGGCTGCGCGAGATCTATCAGCAGGAGCGTGACTGGGAGCGCTGTCTGGAGGTCGCCGAGCAGCTGCGTCCCGGCGGCGAGTCGATGCTCGACGCCGAGATCGCCCACTATCATTGCGAGCTGGCCGAGGAGGCGCGCCGTCGCGGCGAGCACGAGCGCGTTCGCGCGCAACTCGCGCGGGCGCTGGAGACCGATCCGGAGTGCGTGCGCGCCAGCATGCTCGAGGCCCGGGTGGCGCTCGAGGAGGGTGAGCCGCAGCGGGCGCTGGCGCTGTTTCGCGGGCTGGTCGAGCGCCACGGCGCCTATCTGCCGGAGATCCTGCCGGCGCTGATCGAGGCGCTCGAGCGCGTCCCCGGGGAGGACCCGCTGGCGGTGCTCGAGGAGCTGGCGGCGCGTCATCCCAGTCCGGCGTTGGTGGTGACGCTGGCCGAGCGGGTCGCCGCCGAGCGCGGTCGCACCGAGGCGCTCGAACTGCTCTGCGCGCACCTGCGCCGGTTCGCCGACCTGGTGGGACTCGAGCGCCTGCTCGCGCTCGCGCTGACGGAGCTGTCGGACGCCGCCGATGTCCATCGGCTCGAGCGCGCGCTGGCGGTGATCCGCCATCTGGCCGCGCGCCAGCCGGCCTATCAATGCGATCATTGCGGCTTCCAGGCGCGCTCACTGCACTGGCAGTGCCCGAGCTGCAAACGCTGGGGCTCGGTGGTGCCGGTGCAGCCCGAGCCGCTGGTGATCGACGCCGGGCTCGACGGCCCACGCCTGGCCTAGACGCCGATCTCAATCCGAACCCTTGAAGGAACCCCCGTGACCCAGTCGACACGCATCATCGTGGCCCTCGATTTCCCCGCCCGCGAGCCGGCGCTCGCCCTGGTCGATCAGCTCGACCCGGCACGCTGTCGCCTCAAGGTCGGCAAGGAGCTGTTCACCCGGCTCGGGCCGGACTTCGTCGCCACCTTGCAGGCGCGCGGCTTCGAGGTCTTTCTCGACCTCAAGTTCCACGACATCCCCAATACCGTCGCCGCGGCCTGTGCCGCGGCGGCCGATCTTGGGGTGTGGATGGTCAACGTCCATGTCACCGGCGGGCGGCGGATGATCGAGACCACCCGCGAGCGGCTCGATGCGCTGCCCAAGGCGCCGCTGCTGATCGGGGTGACGGTGCTCACCAGCCTCGACGGTGACGATCTGGCCGAGGTCGGCTGTCCGGGCGAACCGGCCGAGCGGGTGCTCGCGCTCGCCGAACTCGGTCGCGAGGCCGGGCTCGACGGCATCGTCTGCTCGCCGCGCGAGTCGGCGGCGGTGCGCGCCGCGCTGGGCGAGGATTTCCTGCTGGTCACCCCGGGGGTGCGCCCGAGCTGGGCGGCGACGGGGGATCAGAAACGGGTGATGACCCCGCGCGAGGCGGTTGCCGCCGGCTCCGATCACCTGGTGATCGGCCGCCCGATCGCCGCCGCGCCCGATCCGCTGGCCGCGCTGGCCGAGATCGAGCGCGAACTCGCGGGCTGAACACGGCGCCCCGCCGGCGCTGGTCGAGGCCGATCGTGCCTCCCGCCGGCGACGCGTGGATGCGTTCGCCCCGGACGGGGTGCGCCGTATCAAGCAATCAATATCGACGTAGAGGAGATGACTCGATGGCAAAGATTCACAAGGCGGTCTTCCCGGTGGCCGGTCTCGGTACCCGCTTCCTGCCGGCGACCAAGGCCAGCCCCAAGGAGATGCTGCCGATCGTGGACAAGCCGCTGATCCAGTACGCCGCCGAGGAGGCCGAGGCCGCCGGGGTGGAGCAGCTGGTGTTCATCACCGGACGTCACAAGCGCTCGATCGAGGATCACTTCGACAAGGCCTTCGAGCTCGAGGTGGAGCTGGCCGAGGCGGGCAAGGACAAGCTGCTCAAGGTCGTGCGCAACGTGCTCACCGAGGGCACCACCTGCGCCTATGTGCGTCAGGCCGAGGCCCTGGGGCTGGGCCATGCGGTGCTCTGCGCCAAGCCGGTGGTCGGTCGCGAACCCTTCGCGGTGCTGCTCGCCGACGATCTGATCCGCGCCGAGGGCAAGGGGGTGGTCGAGCAGATGGCCGAGGTGCACGCGCGCTATGGCTGCAGCGTGCTCAGCGTCCAGGAGGTGCCGCGCGAGGAGACGCACAAGTATGGCATCGTCGAGGTCGAGCCCGGTCCCGACGGTGAGCTGCGGGTGGTCTCGATCGTCGAGAAACCGGCGCCCGAGGATGCGCCCTCGAACCTCGCCGTGGTCGGGCGCTACCTGCTCACCCCGACGATCTTCGACAAGCTCGAGAACACCGGTACCGGCGCCGGCGGCGAGATCCAGCTCACCGATGCGATCTCGGCGCTGCTCGCCGACGAGCCGGTGATCGCTCACCCCTTCGAGGGCAAGCGCTACGACTGCGGCAGCAAGCTCGGCTATCTGGAGGCGACGGTGGAGTTCGGGCTCGACCACCCCGAACTCGGCGAGCGCTTCGCCGCCTATCTGCGCGATTTCGTCGCGCAGCAGTAGGGGGCTGGCGTCCAGCGATCAGCCGCCAGCCTCCAGTGACGGGGATGGCGCGGCTCCGAGCGTCGCGGCTGGACGCCAGCGTTCACCAGAGGAGGGCGTTTCACGCCGGACATGCTGTGCGTTGCTCGGATTCATGAGCGACCGGTCGCTACTGGCGAGGCCTGGGCGCCGAGGCCTGGGCGTCGAGTCCTTTTGCGGCCTTCGTGTCTGGGCGGTTTAATCTTGCTGGCCGCTGGCCGCTGGCCGCTGGCCGCTGGCCGCTGGCCGCTGGCCGCTGGCCGCTGGCCGCTGGCCGCTGTCACCGATCCGCTGGCAGCGGCGCGCTGCGCGTCCGCGGGACGCGTTCGATGCGCCAGTGCGTGATGGCGTGTTCCCAGAAGCGTTGCAGGGTGCAGTGCGGCGGCGGGGGCGGTTGGCCGAGGAAGGCCCAGGCGCGGCGCAGCGCCGGGAGTGGGTCGGCGGGATCGACCGGGGCGGCGGCGAGGCGCTTGCTGAGCTTGCGTCCCTCCGGGTCGAGCACCAGCGGGACATGGGCGTAGTCGGGCTGGGGCAGGCCCAGCGCGCGCTGCAGCCGGATCTGGCGCGGGGTGGAGTCGAGCAGGTCGGCGCCGCGCACCACCTGGTCGATGCCCTGCCAGGCATCGTCGACCACTACCGCGAGCTGGTAGGCATGGATGGCGTCGGCGCGACGCAGCACGAAGTCGCCGACCGCCTGCTCGAGGTCCTGCGTGCGTGGGCCGAAGACCCGGTCGTCGAACTCGACGGGGGTGCTGTCGGTGCGCATGCGGATGGTGCGCGGCGCCCGCCCGCGCGGCAGCCCGGCGCGACAGGTGCCGGGATAGATCGGTCCTTCGTTGCCGCGCCTGGCGCGGCGGGCGATCTCGGCGCGACTGCAGCCGCAGGGATAGGTCAGCCCGCGTGCGGCGAGCTGGGCGAGTGCGGCGTCATAGGCGGCGAGCCGGTCGTGCTGATAGCACACCGGGCCGTCGTGGCGCATGCCGAAGGCGGCGAGGGTGTCGAGGATGGCCCGCGCCGCGCCCGCGACCTCGCGCGGACGGTCGAGGTCCTCGATGCGCACCAGCCACTCGCCGCCGTGCGCGCGCGCATCGGCATGGCTGGCCACCGCGGTGACCAGCGAGCCGAAGTGCAAGGGGCCGGTGGGGGAGGGGGCGAAGCGCCCCCGATAGCCGGCGATCAGCCGCGCTGACGCTCGCGGATCTCGTCGAGCGTCTTGCAGTCGATGCAGAGCGTGGCGGTCGGTCGGGCCTCAAGCCGACGGATGCCGATCTCGACGCCGCAGGCGTCACAGTAGCCGTACTCGTGCTCGTCGAGGCGGTCGAGTGCCTCGTCGATCTTCTTGATCAGCTTGCGCTCGCGGTCGCGGGTCCGCAGCTCGAGGCTGAACTCCGACTCCTGGGTGGCGCGGTCGTTGGGGTCGGGGAAGTTGGTCGCCTCGTCCTGCATGTGATGTACGGTGCGGTCGACCTCTTCCATCAGTGACCGTTTCCAGGCCTGGAGGATGGCGCGGAAGTGCGCCTCCTGCTCGGGGCTCATGTAGTCCTCGTCGCTCGCGGCTTCATAAGGTTCGAAACCGAACGCCTTGGCGTCTTGTGCTCTTGCTTCGGCCATGGATGTGCTCCCGAAGGCTCTTCTCGTGGGGTGTCCTAGCGACCGGGCCCATCCGGACCTGTTCGCGAAAAACGCCCTTAAGTACCAGATCCCCGCGCGGTGGGCAACTCATGATGAGACGTTCGGCCGTGCGCGGGCATCGCTGGTCGGCTAATCTGGAAGGCTTGCCGCTGCCCGCCGTCTTGCGTAAGCGCAACAGGAGATCGAGCATGTATCCCTTCGAGGCGATCATCTGGGATGTCGACGGCACCCTCGCCGATACCGAGCGTGACGGCCATCGTCGCGCCTTCAACGCGGCCTTTGCCGAGGCCGGTCTGGACTGGTGCTGGGATGTCGCCACCTATGGTGAGCTGCTCGAGGTGACCGGTGGGCGCGAGCGTATCGCCGCCTTCATCGTCGAGCACCGTCCGGCGCTGCCGGCGGGTGTCGAGCCCGAGACGCTCGCCGTGCGTCTGCACCGGGCCAAATCGCGCCACTATGCCCGGTTGCTCGCGGCCGGCGCGATCGGGCTGCGGCCAGGCGTGTTGCGACTGTTGCGCGCGGCGCGCACGGCGGGCATCCGTCTGGCGATCGCCACCACCTCGACGCCGGAGAACGTGCATGCACTGCTCGCGCACGCCGGCGAACCGGGGCTGGCCGAGTGGTTCGAGGTGATCGCCGCCGGGGACATGGTGGCGAACAAGAAGCCGGCGCCGGATGTCTATCTGCTCGCGCTCGAGCGCCTCGGTCTCGGCGCCGACGCCTGCGTGGCGGTGGAGGACTCGGCGCCGGGCCTGCGGGCGGCGCGCGCCGCCGGACTCGGGACGGTGGTGATCACCGTCAACGACTATACGCGGGAGCAGGCGTTCGACGACGCCGCCCTGGTGGTCGACGGACTCGGCGCGCCCGAGACGCCGGTCAGCGTGCTGCACGGACGGCTCGGGGGACGCTCCCATGTCGACCTCGCGGCGCTCGCGGACCTTGTCCGCGCGCGCCACCCTGAAACCTCATAGATCAAGATGCAATCCACAGAACAACCCAGACTGGCACCGCGCGCCCGCGCGGTCGAACCCTTCCATGTGATGCGCCTGCTCGAGCGGGCCAATAGGCTCGAGGCCGAAGGGCGCTCGATCATCCATCTCGAGGTCGGCGAGCCCGACTTCCCCACTCCCGAGCCGATCCTCGCCGCGGCGCGTGCCGCGCTGGAGGGCGGCGCCGTGCACTACACCCCGGCTGCGGGCCTGCCGCAGCTGCGTGAGCGGCTGTCGCGCTATTACGCCGAGCGGTATGGTGCCAGCGTCGCGGCCGACCGCATCCTGGTCACGCCGGGCGCCTCGGGCGCCATCCAACTGGTGTTCCAGGCACTGCTCGAGCCGGGTGACGAGGTGCTGATCTGTGACCCCTCCTATCCCTGTTATCGCCAGGTGTTGCGATTGCTCGGGGTGGAGCCGCGCGCGGTGGCGGTCGACGCCGCCGACGACTTCCAGCTCAGCGCGGCGCGCGCCGAGGCGGCCTGGTCGTCGCGGGTGCGCGCGCTGATCGTCGCCTCTCCGGCCAACCCGAGCGGCACCCTGCTCGGGCGCGAGCAGCTCGCCGAGCTGCATGCGCTTTGCCGTGCCAGGGGGGCGGCGCTGATCGTCGACGAGATCTATCAGGGGCTGGTCTACGACGCCCCGGACCATACCGCGCTCGAGCTGGCCGAGGATGTCTACGTCATCAACAGCTTCTCCAAGTACTTCGGTATGACCGGTTGGCGGCTCGGCTGGCTGGCCGCGCCGCGCGCGGCGGTCGAGGTGATGGAGCGGATGGCGCAGAACCTGTTCATCGCCCCCAACACCCCGGCGCAGCATGCCGCGCTCGCTGCCTTCGAGCCTGCCACCCTGGAGATCCTCGAGCAGCGTCGCGCCTGCTTCCGCGCGCGCCGCGACGCCCTGCTCGACGGGTTGCGTCGACTCGGCTTCGGTATCGACGGCGAGCCCAAGGGGGCCTTCTATCTCTATGCCCGGCTGCCCGAGCAGGTGGGGATGGACTCGATGCAGTTCGCCACCACCATGTTGGAGGAGGTCGGGGTGGCCGCGACCCCGGGGCACGACTTCGGTTGCCATGGCGCCGAGCGTCACGTGCGCTTCGCCTACACCTGCGATCTGCCGGTGATCGACGAGGCGCTCGGGCGCATCGACCGCTTCCTCGCCCAGTGCCGGTCGCGCTGAGCACCAGTGCCACGCGGGGCCATGGTCCCGCGTGACCCTTCTTCATCCACAGTCAGTTTCGAGAGACCTGCCTTGACCGCTTCAGCCTCATCATCCCCCGACCGATCCAGTTTCCAGCCACGCGACCCGGCCCAGCGTGAGGCCCACGCGCGCCTGCTCGCACTGCACCAGGCGCTCGAGCGCGCGCCGGCGCCCGGAGGCGGGCTGCTCGGTCGGGTGCGTCGTCGTCTCGGCGGCGAGGTGACGCCGGTGCCCGGGCTCTATTTCTGGGGTGGCGTGGGGCGCGGCAAGACCCACCTGATGGACTGGTTCGTCGATGGGCTGGAGCTGCCGGGCAAGCGGCGCATGCACTTCCATCACTTCATGCGCGAGGTGCATGGCCACCTGGCGCAGCTGCCGCGCCAGACCGATCCGCTCGATCGGGTCGCCGAGCTGATGTGTCGCGATCTGCGAGTGCTCTGTCTCGACGAGTTCCTGGTCACCGACATCACCGACGCCATGCTGCTCTACGGTCTGCTCAAGGCGATGTTCGCCCGCGGCGTGACCCTGGTGACCACCTCCAACACCCCGCCCGACGACCTCTATCGCAATGGTCTGCAGCGCCAGTCCTTCCTCCCGGCGATCGAGCTGATCAAGCGTCATACCGATGTCTTCGAGCTCGACGGCGGCCAGGACTACCGGCTGCAGACGTTGATGCGCGAGGGGGTCTATGTGCTCGCCGGCGAGGACGGTGAGGCGCGGTTGGCGGCCGATTTCGACGAGCTCAGCGGCGGGCATCGGGTGGCCGCCTCCTGGCTCGAGGTCAATGGCCGGACGATCGAGGCGCGCGCGCTCGGCAGCAACGTCGCCTGGTTCGATTTCGATGCGCTCTGCGCCACCCCGCGCTCCACCGCCGACTATATCGAGATCGCCCGCGATTACCTCACCCTGCTGATCTCCGGGGTGCCGCAGCTCGGTCCCGGCTGCGACGCCGCCGCGCGGCGCTTCCTGCACCTGGTCGACGAACTCTACGACCGCCGGGTCAAGCTGGTGCTCTCGGTCGAGGTGCCGCTCGATCGGCTCTATGCCGGCGGCATGACCGACTTCGCCCACGCCCGCCTGCTCAGTCGCCTGCAGGAGATGCAGTCGGTCGAGTACCTGGCCGCCGCGACCGCCGCCGAGTCCGAACCGGACAGCGTCGCGGCCTGATTGGCGCCAGCCGCCAGCCGCCAGCTACTAGCCGTTACGCAGGAAAGACTTAAACCGCAAAGACACCAAGAGCGTGAAGGGTGAGGGCTCGAGTCTTTCGGTCCTCGGTCGCCTTGGCATCCAGGTTTACGGTGAGTCTGGCAGCCGTGGTTGCGGTCGAGTAACGCCATCGCCACCTACGGTGGCTGGTGGCTCTCTTCCCCTCTTGGCGCCCTTGGCGTCTTTGCGGTTCAATCCCTGTTGGCTTGCTTCCACGGGCTTGAATCCGCCATGATCGACTCCATTGGATGTCAATTAACCGGTATTCCAGGGAGTTCGCCGATGCCCACCGCCCATCTCACCGCTCCGAGCGTCGATCCCGAGGAGCTCGCCTATTACGAGCGACTGGCGCATCGCTGGTGGGATGCCGAGGGGCCCTTCTGGCCGTTGCACCGGCTCAATGCCTTTCGGGTCGGCTATCTCCGCGAGCGTCTGGCGGCGGTGTTCGGGCGTGATGCGCGGGATGCACGCCCGTTCGCCGGACTGCGGGTGCTCGATATCGGCTGTGGCGGGGGCATCCTCAGCGAGTCGATGGTCGCGCTCGGCGCCGAGGTCACCGGGATCGACATCACCGAGAAGACCCTGAGGGTTGCGCGCATGCATGCCGAGGCGGGTGGGCTTGCGATCGACTATCGGTTGGCGAGTGCCGCCGAGATGCGCGAGGCCGGCGCGACCTTCGACGTGGTGCTCAACATGGAGGTGCTCGAGCATGTCGAACGCCTGCCCGACTTCCTCGCCGACAGTGCCGAGCTGGTGCGCCCCGGCGGGGTGATGCAGGTCTCGACCATCAATCGCACCCCGATCGCCTGGCTGATGGCGATCATCGGTGCCGAGTACGTGTTGCGCTGGCTGCCGCGCGGTACCCATCGCTATCGCAAGCTGGTGCGTCCCGACGAGGTGCGCGGCGGACTCGGCGAGGGCTTCGATCTGTTGCACCAGACCGGTGTGCGGGTCAACCCCTTCACCCGCGCCTTTTCCTTTACCGATTGGATGGGCGTCAACTACATGATGCTGTTTCAGCGCGGCTGAGCCGGTTTCTCGGCTCGGGTCGCTGCGATGACGGTCCCGGGTTGCCGGGACATATGCATGGGGCGACGGAGGTCGCTCCGGATACCGAACGGTCGCAACGAGGGATGTCATGAGCGAAAACAAGCGGGAATTCGATCGATGGGTCGCGGCGATCAGCCGCGGTGGTCTCGGTCATGTCTATGTCCGTCTCTATCAGGACGCCCCGACCTGGGTGCGTGACATGGCGGTCAATCGCTACGGCAAGGGCACGGTGTTCCTGCCGGCGCAGCGGTTGCGCGCGAGTGCGCCGGTCGCGGCCTGAATTCAGTCGGCGCGCAGCGCCTCGACACGGATCCGCTCGGTGCTCACGCCGCCCGTCCTCAGGGCCTGCTCCAGGGTGCTGACGGTGACCTCCGGCCCCGCGAGATAGAGACGCTGGTGGTCGTGTGGCGGGTGTTCGTCGAGGATGCGCGCGGCGAGCCGGTCGGCGGGTGTGGCATCGAGCAGCGTATAGGTGAAGTCGTCCAGGGCGTCACCGAGCGCGCGCGCCCAGTGCGCCAGGTGATGCCCCTCGGGGGCTGCGGTCTCCCAGTAGAGGTGATAGCGGGGGATGGCGTCGATCGCGACCGCCTGCTCGATGAGGCTGCGGACCGGGGCGATGCCGTCGCCGCAGGCGATGAAGAGCGCCTCGTCGGTCGCTGACTCGTCGAGCACGAAGTCGCCGTAGGGCCCTTCCAGGTCGAGCCGTTGCCCCGGTCCCAGCCGATCGTCGAAGAGTGCGCGGGCGAGTGCGTCGTCACCGGCGCGGATCAGGAAGCGCAGGTTGCGTCCGTCGCAGGGGCAGCTGGCGATCGGCAGTTCGCTCGGCGGCTCGCCCGGGCGTGCGAGCCGCGCGCGCTGACCGGCCATGAAGCGCAACAGCTGATTGCGCGGTGTCTGGATCTGGAGCGCGCGCAGCGTCGCTCCGATCGTCTCGACACGGCGCACGCTGACGCGAATGCGCTGCAGCGGCAGCTCGGCGCTCGAACGTGCCTCGCCGATCTCCAGGGTGAGATCGGTGAGCGCGGTATGGGCGCAGGTGAGCAGATAGCCGAGTCGGCGCTCGCGCGCGCCGATCGAGTAGTCGTGGGGCCTGATCTGGCGGGTCTCGCCGCTGACCAGCCGTGCCTTGCAGCCGCCGCAGTTACCGCTGGCGCAGCCGTGCTCGAGATGGATGCCGGCGCGCACCGCAGCCTCGAGCAGCGACTCCTCTCCCTCCACCAGGAAACTGTGTCCACTGGGGATCAGCCGTACCCGGGCGGCCAGGGTGCGCGCCGGTGCCGACCGCTCCTCGGGTGCCTCATTGACGGGCAGTGCGGCGCGTGCCTCGGCGAGCCAGTGGCCGAGGGCCGCGAGTGCCGTGGGCAGCGTGGCGGGGTCGCTGGCGGAGAGCGCCGCGATCCGCTCGGCGACCTGCTCGATCAGTCCGCGCGCGGCCTCTCCGGCCTCGATCTCGTGCGCCAGTGCCGCGCTCAGCCGACGCGCCTGCTCGAGCAGCACTCGGGCGTCGGGCAGCGCGACCGGTTCGGGTTCGAGCCGGGGGCGGGCGTTGTCGACGATCTCGCGCACCTGTTCGAGCGCGCCCTCGTGCTCGAGGCTCAGGCTGGGGTAGAGGCGCAGCAGCTCGTGCGCGGCCACCTCACCCTCGAAGGTCGTCAGCTCGGCGCGGCGGATGCGTCGTTGCAGCTCGCCGCGGCTGACTCCGGCCAGCCGGGCGGCGCGCGAGAGCGTCAGGTAGGTCGTCACGGATACGCCTCCAGATGACTCGGCGTCTCAGGTGAGCAGGTAGTGCTTCTCCACCGGGTCGAGGATCTCCCAGGTGCAGTTGAGTCCGGCGGGAAAGCGGATCAGGTCGCCGCGCCCGTACTCTCGTGGCGCACCGCCCTCGGGGGTGACGCGGAAGCGTCCGCGCACGATGTAGCAGGTCTCCTCCTGGCGGTAGTGCCAGGGAAAGGTCGCCACCTCGCGGCGCCACACCGGCCAGTGTTCCACGCCCATGACCTCGAGCTTGGCGGGGGAGGGGCGTTCGTGATGGATCTCGGTGTCGTCCATTGGTCTGGGGTCCGTGCTGCGCATGGTGTCGGGGATAGAGTCTGAGGTCGGCGGCCGATGCTTTCCACCCCGACAAGGATTGCCCGGCGAGTCGAGCTGGGCGACACTCCGTACCATGGACGATGTAAATGATTCTCCCGCCCTGGAGGTGCTCGCTCGTCGTCTGGGCGAGGCGTTGCGCGCGCGTGGCTGGCAGCTGGCGACGGCCGAGTCCTGTACCGGCGGCTGGGTGGCCAAGGTGATGACCGATGTCGCCGGCAGCAGCGCCTGGTTCGAGCGCGGCTTCATCACCTATTCCAATGACGCCAAGCGCGAGCTGCTCGGGGTCTCGGACGACGCGCTCGAGCGCTATGGCGCGGTGAGCGAGCGGGTGGTCGCCGAGATGGTGAGCGGCGCGCTCGCCCGCAGTCGCGCCGAGGTTGCGGTGGCGGTCAGTGGCATCGCCGGGCCGGGTGGCGGTACGGCCGACAAGCCGGTCGGTACCGTGTGGTTCGCCTGGGGCTTTCCCGGCGAGGGCCCGACGGCGCGCTGTCTGTGTTTCGAGGGCGATCGTGAGACGGTGCGCGAGCAGGCGGTGCGCGCTGCGCTGTTGGGCCTGCTCGGCGGCCTCGGTGCCGATGGCTGAGCGCTGGTTCTTCGCGCTCTGGCCGGAGCCGGCGCTGCGTCAGGCGCTGCTCGGGCGCATGCCGTGCTGGCTGCCGCCGGGTGGGCGCGCGACCCACGGCGAGGATCTGCACCTGACGCTGGTCTTTCTCGGTGCGTTGACGCCGCCGCAGCTCGATGCGGTGAGCGCGGCGGCACAGCAGGTCGCGGCGGCGCCCTTCGAGCTGGTGCTCGATCGGTTGGGTCATTTCGCGCGTGCCGGCGCGGCCTGGTGCGCGCCGCAGCGGGTGCCGGAGTCGCTGCTGGCGTTGCAGTTGGCGCTGGTCGAGGCGCAGTGCGCCTGTGGCTTGACCCCGGAGCCGCGGTCCTATCGGCCGCACCTGACGCTGGCGCGTCGCAGCACGGCGCCGCGGGCGGCGTTCGGGGCGCCGCTGCGCTGGCCGGTGCGCGAGTTCGTGCTCGCTCGCAGCGTTCCGGGGTGTGTGCCGCGCTATCGGGTCGAGCGGCGCTGGTCGCTGCGTCCCGGCTATGACTTGAGCATGCCGCCTATGCGATAATCAGCGATGATTCGCGCGGCCCGCTCGAAAGATCACGAGACACGAACCGACCGACACGCGATCGCCCCGGGCGACGCGCGGCGGGCGGCTGCGCTCAAGAGTTGACGGAGATCCAATGGACGACAATCGCAAGAAGGCGTTGGCCGCCGCGCTGACCCAGATCGAGAAGCAGTTCGGCAAGGGCTCGGTGATGCGCATGGGCGATGCCGGCGCGGTGCGCAACATCGAGGCGATCTCCACCGGTTCGCTGGGGCTGGACATCGCCCTCGGCATCGGCGGCCTGCCCAAGGGGCGGGTGGTCGAGATCTACGGCCCCGAGTCCTCGGGCAAGACCACCCTCACCCTGCACGTGGTCGCCGAGGTACAGAAGCTCGGCGGCACCGCGGCCTTCGTCGATGCCGAGCACGCGCTCGACCCGGTCTATGCCGAGAAGCTCGGGGTGCAGATGGAGGACCTGCTGGTGTCGCAGCCCGACACCGGCGAGCAGGCGCTCGAGATCACCGACATGCTGGTGCGCTCGGGTGCGGTCGACGTGGTGATCGTCGACTCGGTCGCGGCGCTCACCCCCAAGGCCGAGATCGAGGGCGAGATGGGTGACTCGCACGTCGGTCTGCAGGCGCGGCTGATGTCGCAGGCGCTGCGCAAGCTCACCGGCAACATCAAGCGCTCCAACTGTCTGGTGGTCTTCATCAACCAGATCCGCATGAAGATCGGGGTGATGTTCGGCTCGCCCGAGACCACCACCGGCGGCAACGCGCTCAAGTTCTACTCCTCGGTGCGGCTCGACATCCGTCGTATCGGCAGCATCAAGAAGAGCGACGAGGTGGTCGGCAGCGAGACCAAGGTCAAGGTGGTCAAGAACAAGGTCGCGCCGCCGTTCAAGCAGGTCGAGTTCGATATCCTCTACGGCCAGGGGATCTCGCGCGAGGGCGAGATCATCAGCCTGGGCGTGGCCGAGGGCATCGTCGACAAATCCGGCGCCTGGTACAGTTACCAGGGCAATCGCATCGGCCAGGGCAAGGACAACGTCCGCGCCTTCCTCTGCGAGAACCCCGAGCTGGCCCAGGAGATCGAGGCGAAGATCCGCGCCAAGCTGTTGCCCCAGCCGAGCGAGGCGACGGCCGAGGCCGTGGCCCCGGCGGAGGACTGATCCTGGACGATCACCCTGCCAGCACCCTCCTTGATGCCGACCTGCTCGCCGAGATCGAGCGGGCGGCGCTACGTCTGCTCGCCATGCGCGAGCACTCGCGGCTGGAGCTCTCGCGCAAGCTCGTCTCGCGCGGCTTCGAGGTCGCTGCCCTCGCCCCCGTGCTCGATCGGCTCGAGGCCGAGGGCGCGCTCGACGAGTCGCGTCTGGTCGAGCGCTATGTCGCCGAGCGGGTGGAGAAGGGCTTCGGGCCGCTGCGCATCCAGGCCGAGTTGAACGACAAGGGTGTGGCCGATACCTTGATCGAGCCCCAGTTACGGCACCTGCGCGAGGCGTGGCCGGAGCATCTCGCCGCGCTCCATGCGCGCCGCTTCGGTGATGCGCCTCCCGCCGATCGTGCCAGCTATGCCAAGCGCGCACGCTTTCTGACGCGGCGCGGTTTCCCCACGGACATGGTCCGGCGCCTGCTGCGCTGGAACGACTGACCGAACCGCCCGCGCGGTTCATTCGAGAACTCCCACATGACTACGAGTGCAGAGCTTCGAGCGAGCTTCCTTGATTATTTCGCGCAACGCCAGCATGAGCAGGTGCCCTCCAGCCCGCTGGTACCCGCCAATGATCCGACCCTGCTGTTCACCAACGCCGGAATGGTCCAGTTCAAGGATGTCTTCCTCGGTCGCGAGCGGCGGGGCTATTCGCGGGCGGTCACCGCGCAGCGCTGTGTGCGTGCCGGCGGCAAGCACAACGACCTCGAGAACGTCGGCTACACCGCCCGGCATCACACTTTCTTCGAGATGCTCGGCAACTTCAGCTTCGGTGACTACTTCAAGCGCGAGGCGATCGGCTTCGCCTGGCAGTATCTGACCGGCGAGCTGGGGCTGCCCGCCGAGCGGCTGTGGGTGACCGTCTACGAGGACGACGACGAGGCCGCCGACATCTGGCTCAAGGAGGTCGGGGTCTCGGCCGAGCGCTTCTCGCGCTGCGGCGCCAAGGACAACTTCTGGTCGATGGGCGACACCGGCCCCTGCGGTCCGTGCTCGGAGATCTTCTACGATCACGGTCCCGAGGTCGCCGGCGGTCCCCCTGGCTCGCCCGACGAGGACGGCGACCGCTACGTCGAGATCTGGAACCTGGTGTTCATGCAGTTCAACCGCGACGCCGAGGGCAACATGACCCCGCTGCCGCGTCCCTCGGTCGATACCGGCATGGGGCTCGAGCGTCTCGCCGCGGTGCTCCAGGGCGTGCACAGCAACTACGACATCGATCTGTTCCGCAATCTCATCGCCGCCGCCGCCGAGGCGACCGGCTGCGAGGATCTCGGCGACAAGTCGCTGCGGGTGATCGCCGATCACATCCGCTCGAGCGCCTTCCTCATCGTCGACGGGGTCACCCCGGGCAACGAGGGGCGCGGCTATGTGCTGCGTCGGATCATGCGTCGCGCGATCCGTCACGGCTATCGTCTCGGCCAGTCGCAACCCTTCTTCCATCGTCTGGTGGCGGCGCTGGTCGCCGAGATGGGTGCGGCCTATCCCGAGCTGGTGGCGGCGCAGGCGCACGTCGAGCGGATCGTGCTGCTCGAGGAGGAGCGCTTCGCCGAGACCCTCGAGCACGGTATGCGCATCCTCGACGAGGCGATCGCCGGGCTCGCAGGCGAGCGCACCATCCCCGGCGAGACGGTGTTCAAGCTTTATGACACCTACGGCTTCCCCACCGACCTGACCGCCGACATCGCCCGTGAGCGCGGGCTCGGCGTCGACCTCGAGGGCTTCGAGGCGGCGATGGCCGACCAGAAGGCGCGTGCCCGTGCGGCCAGTCAGTTCAGCGGTGGGCAGGACGTCGAGATCGATCTCCAGGGCGAGACCGAGTTCCGCGGCTACGAACGCTGCGAGGACGAGGCCACGGTGGTCGCGCTCTATCGCGACGGCGAGTCCTGCGACTCGCTGGGTGCCGGCGAGCGCGGCATGGTGATCCTCGACCTCACCCCCTTCTACGGCGAGTCCGGCGGCCAGGTCGGCGACCGTGGCTGGATCGCGAGTAGCGGCGGGCGCTTCGAGGTCACCGACACCCTGAAGAAGGGCGGCGCCCTGGTCTGCCACCTCGGCGAGCTGCGCGAGGGCGAGCTGCACGTCGGTGACGCGGTGCGCGCCGAGGTCGACGCCGAGCGGCGTCGCGCCATCGCGCTCAACCACTCGGCCACCCATCTGCTCCATGCGGCGCTGCGCCGGGTGCTCGGCGAGCACGTGCAGCAGAAGGGCTCGCTGGTCGGTCCCGAGCGGCTGCGCTTCGACTTCTCGCACTTCGAGCCGGTCTCGCGCGAGCAGTTGCGCGAGATCGAGCGCCTGGTCAACAGCCAGATCCGCGCCAATCACCTGGTCGAGACCCGCATCATGAGCCTGGAGGACGCCAAGGCCTCCGGGGCGATGGCGCTGTTCGGCGAGAAGTATGCCGATCAGGTGCGGGTGCTGCGGATGGGCGAGTTCTCGGTCGAGCTCTGTGGCGGTACGCACGTCAAGGCGGTCGGTGACATCGGTCTGATGAAGATCGTCTCCGAGGCCGGCATCGCCTCCGGGGTGCGCCGCATCGAGGCGGTAACCGGCGCCGGGGCGCTCGACTGGGTCGAGGCCGACGAGTCGCGGGTGCTGCGTATCGCCGGGCTGCTCAAGGGTGCCCGCGAGGACGTCGACGAGCGTGTCGAGCAGCTGCTCGAGCGCAGCCGTCGGCTGGAGAAGGAGCTCGAGCAGCTCAAGTCCAAGCTCGCCAGCGCCGCCGGTCAGGACCTCGCCGCCCAGGCCGAGGAGATCGCCGGGGTGCGGGTGCTCGCCGCCGAACTCGAGGGCGCCGATCCCAAGGGGCTGCGTGAGACGGTCGACCAGCTCAAGGACAAGCTCGGCTCGGCGGTGATCGTGCTCGCCACCGTCGCCGAGGGCAAGGTCGCGCTGGTCGCCGGCGTCACCAAGGATCTCACCGGCCAGTTCAAGGCCGGTGAGCTGATCCGCGAGGTCGCGGCCAAGGTCGGCGGCAAGGGCGGCGGTCGGCCCGACATGGCGCAGGCCGGGGGCAGCGACCCCGATGCATTGCCCGAGGCGCTGGCGCTGGTGCGCGACTGGGTCGCGCAGCGCAGCGCCGCCTGATGCGGCAATCGGGCCGGGATCCCCGGCCCATCACCGGGGACCGTCGGGCGGCATCGCGTCGCCGACGGTCCCATCGTTTCAATCGGGGAGACCTGAAAGACGTGCTTGGCAGGAGTAGTCGATGGCGCTGATCGTCCAGAAATACGGCGGGACGTCGGTCGGGAGTGTGGAGCGTATCCAGGCGGTGGCCGATCGGGTCAAGCGCTGGCGCGACCAGGGTAATCAGGTGGTGGTGGTGGTCTCGGCGATGTCCGGCGAGACCGACCGACTGATGGGCCTGGCCAGACAGATCCAGATGCGGCCCGAGCCGCGCGAACTCGATGTGCTGCTCTCCACCGGTGAGCAGGTCACCATCGCGCTGTTGAGCATGGCGCTGGCCGCGCGCGGCTGTCCGGCGCGCTCCTACACCGGCGCTCAGGTGCACATCCTCACCGACAGCGTGCACAACAAGGCGCGCATCCGCGACATCGATGCGGCGCGTGTCGGCGCCGATCTGGAGGCCGGGCGCGTGGTGGTGGTCGCCGGGTTCCAGGGGGTCGACGAGAGCGGTGACATCACCACCCTCGGACGCGGTGGCTCGGATACCTCGGCGGTGGCGATCGCCGCCGCGCTCAAGGCCGACGAGTGCCAGATCTATACCGATGTCGACGGTGTCTACACCACCGATCCGCGGGTCGAACCCAAGGCGCGCAAGCTCGACCGCATCACCTTCGAGGAGATGCTGGAGATGGCCAGTCTCGGCTCCAAGGTGTTGCAGATCCGCTCGGTGGAGTTCGCCGGCAAGTACCAGGTCCCCCTGCGCGTGCTCTCCAGCTTCGGCGAGGGCGAGGGCACGCTGATTACCTTCGAGGAAGATGAAGTGGAAGACGCAAAGATCGCCGGCATCGCCTTCAGCCGTGACGAGGCCAAGCTGACCATCCTCGGCGTGCCCGACCGTCCCGGTGTGGCGCACGAGATCCTCGGCGCGATCGCGGCGGCCAACATCGAGGTCGACATGATCATCCAGAACGTCGCCGCCGAGGAGGCGACGACGGACTTCACCTTCACCGTCCAGCGCGGCGACTATGCGCGGGCGCTGGAGATCCTGCAGGCGCGCGCCGAGGCGCTGGGCGCGCGTCAGGTGCTCGGCGACGAGCAGATCGTCAAGATCTCGCTGGTCGGCGTCGGCATGCGCAGTCATGCCGGGATCGCCAGTCGGATGTTCGAGACCCTGGCGCGCGAGGGGATCAACATCCGCATGATCTCGACCTCCGAGATCAAGATCTCGGTGGTGGTCGACGAGCGCTATCTCGAACTCGGCGTGCGTGCGCTGCACGACGCCTTCGGTCTGGATCAGGGCGGCGAGGTCTAGGCTCGCGGCAATCCTGCTGCCGCACCGCCGGGTCTCGGCGGGGCGGCATGTCTCCGAGGTCGGAGAGGGCGGCACGTGATGGATCGATCGCAATCCGGTCGGGGGCGTGCCGACCGCGCCTCTCCGCTTTTTGTCGATCTCCATGAACGGCGTCTCGTCGCTGCAGCCGTGGGACGTCTATGCTGGCGCTGCGCGGTCGAGAGCGTGAGCGGTCGTGCGACGGTGGCTACCAGTCATCGGGAACCCAACGGATTTCGCCTTGGATTCACGCACAAGAGACAAATGTCAATGAACCTGAGCAAATTGCCATGGAATCGCCGTGGCAGTTGCTAAGCTTCCGTCATGGGGCATGGGGTCCCGGGCGGAATCGGGTGTAAACACCCGCCGGATGACGCCGCAGGAGTCGGGTTGAGTCGCCGGTTTGGGTATTACCATCAAGCTGGAAAGGGAAACTAAAGGGAGAACGTAGCGATGTTGATCTTGACTCGTCGGGTCGGCGAAACCCTCATGGTTGGTGACGAAGTCACCGTTACAGTCCTTGGCGTCAAGGGCAATCAGGTGCGCATCGGTGTCAACGCTCCGCGTGACGTCGCGGTCCACCGTGAAGAGATCTACGAGCGCATCAAGCGCGAACAGGCCGAGACCACCCCGGGTGTCGCGGTGGTCGATCAGGGTGGCCAGATCGAGTGATTGGCAACCGGGTAAAGAGTGGGTTATAATCACTCGCCCAAGCACGATAGCCCCTGATCGACGCGTCGAATGGCTAAAGGGGTCCTGTGACCCGGTGTATCTTCCAGATCCCGGGTCATCGCACGAGGCGGTTATGCAAAACCGTTGCTCATGCATGGAGAGATGGCCGAGTGGCTGAAGGCGCTCCCCTGCTAAGGGAGTATGGGGTTAATAGCTCCATCGAGGGTTCGAATCCCTCTCTCTCCGCCACACACCGAAAAACCCCGCGTGGTCTCGACCACGCGGGGTTTTTTGTTGTCCGCACCTTGGTGTTGGACACCGTCCGTTCTCAGTACTTGCCGAGCGCCTTCATGATCAGCTTGTGGATGCTGTGATAGGTCAGCCCGGGCTTGAGATACATCACCGCGCAGGTCCCTGTGCGCAGGTTGATACCGCGCTCCCTGGCCGTTGCCACGGCCTCGGGGGTGTCGTGCGCCATATGGATCCAGACATCCTTGATGCCGGCGTCGGCGGCGCGCGCCACCCAGTCGGCGCACTCCTGTTTCGGGGTCTCGATGATCAGGCCCTCGACCGCGCCCGGCAACGATGCCAGGTCGGCGAAGCTCGGATCGCCGTCGATCTCGCTGGTGCTGGGGTCGACGGCATAGACGGTCTTGCCGAGCTTCTTGAGTCGACGATAACTGAGGATGGGGAAGGGTTTGTTCGCCGAGCGCCCGACGAGCGCGAAGCTGCCGAGCTGGAAGAAGGTCTCGTGATTCGATGCCATGCTGATGCTCCAATGCCTGGGGGGAGCGCGAGCCGTCCGTGGGTCGGTGGGGTCGCGCGTGCCTGGGGACGATCTCTCCGTGCAGATCGTTGGGCGCACTCTAGAGCGTGGAGTGGGGCCGCGTCCTTGCGGCTCGTCAACCCGGACTCAGCGCATCAGCAGAGTGGGGATGCGCGCCGAGCGCAGCAGGTCGGTGGTCTTGCTGCCGAAGAGCAGGGTGCGCAGCGGTGAATGGGCATAGGCGCCCATGATCAGCAGGTCGATGTCCTGGGCGATCACGGTCTGGGCGATGACGCTCTCGGCGTCGCCCGGGATCAGCCAGGCGGGGGCATCGAAGCCGGCGGACTCGAGCCGTTGGCGTGCCCAGTCGAGCTGCTTGCGCGCATCGCCACGGGCCTTGCCCGACATCAGCAGGTGCACGGTGAGCCCCTGGAACAGCGGGCTCGCGGCGACCATCTCGACGCCCTGACGGGTGGCGGCGCTGCCGTCGAAGGCGACCATCACCCGTTGCGGCTCCTTGAATCCCTCGGTGACGGTGAGGATCGGGCGGTGCAGTGCGCGCACCATGCGCTCGACGTTGCGCCCGAGATCGCGCTGGGTGGTCTCGGCAGCGGTGCCGCGCCGCCCGAGCACGAACAGCCGTACCCCGTCCTCCTGCTCGACCAGGGTCTCTTCGAGCGCGCCGTGACGCTGGCGGATGTCGGGCGAGGGGACTCCGGCAGCGGTGGCGCGCTCGCGCAGCCGGTTGAGAAACAGCCGGCCGCGCTCGCGGGCGTCGCGGCTGCGGGTCTCGTCCTGGTTCGACAGCTCGGTGAGCAGCGTCTCCTGGGCGCCGATGCCGATCGCGCCGCTGTGGTCGACGCCGGTGGCGATCTCGGGGTGACGGCTGAGGATGTGGAGGAACTCCAGCGGCGCATTCATGCGCTGCGCCGCCCAGGCGGCATAGTCGGCGACATAGTCGGCGAAGCGCGACTGGTCGACACAGGCCAGGATCTTCTCGTCAGTATGCATCTTGCTGTCTTCCTTCCTCAGTGACCCATGAGCTGTTCGACGGCCTCGGGCTTGTCGTGCTCCGCGAAGCGATCGACCATGGTCGCGCTCGCCTCGTTGAGCCCGATCACCTCGACCTCGGTGCCCTCGCGGCGGAACTTCAACACCACCTTATCGAGAGCGCTGACCGCGGTGATGTCCCAGAAGTGCGCGCGGCTGACGTCGATGCGCACTCGCTCGATCACCTCCTTGAAGTCGAACGAGGCGACGAAGCGTTCGGCCGAGGCGAAGAACACCTGACCGACCACCCGATAGGCGCGGACCCGACCCTCGTCCTCGGCGTGCGAGCCGACATAGAGCACCTTGCCCACCTTGTGGGCGAAGAAGAAGCCCGAGAGCAGCACCCCGACCAGCACGCCCTGAGCCAGGTCATGGGTGGCGACGACCACCGCCACGGTGGCGATCATCTCGATGCTGGAACTCTTGGGATGTTCGCGCAGGTTGCGGATCGAGGCCCAGTTGAAGGTGCCGATCGAGACCATGATCATCACCGCCACCAGCGCGGCCATCGGGATCTGCGCCACCCAGTCGCCGGCGAAGACCACCAGCATCAGCAGCACGACGCCGGCCGTCAGGGTCGAGAGCCGGCCGCGCCCCCCCGACTTCACGTTGATCACCGACTGACCGATCATCGCACAGCCGGCCATGCCGCCGAGAAAACCCGAGGCGATGTTGGCCGTACCCTGGCCGACGCACTCGCGATTCTTGTTGCTCGACGAGTCGGTGAGATCGTCGACGATCGAGGCGGTCATCATCGACTCGAGCAGACCGACCGCCGCCAGGGTGAGCGAGACCGGGAAGATGATCGCCAGGGTCTCGAGGTTGAGCGGCACCTCGGGGAGCAGGAAGATCGGCAGGGTGTCGGGCAGCTCGCCCATGTCGCCGACGGTACGGATGTCGAGCCCGAGGGCGATCGAGACTGCGGTGAGCACCACGATGGTGATCAGCGGTGAGGGCACGGCGCGGGTCAGGTAGGGGAAGAGATAGATGATCCCCAGCCCGGCGGCGACCATCGCATAGACCTCCCAGGGCATGCCGATCAGCTCCGGGAGCTGGGCCATGAAGATCAGGATCGCCAGGGCGTTGACGAAGCCGGTGATCACCGAGCGCGAGACGAAGCGCATCAGTGAGCCCAGGCGCAACCAGCCGGCAAGGATCTGCAGCACGCCGGTGAGGATGGTGGCGGCGAGCAGGTACTGCAGCCCGTGATCCTTCACCAGGGTGACCATCACCAACGCCATGGCGCCGGTGGCCGCCGAGATCATCCCCGGTCGACCGCCGGCGAAGGCGATCACGGTGGCGATGCAGAAGGAGGCATAGAGCCCGACCTTGGGGTCGACACCGGCGATGATCGAGAAGGCGATCGCCTCCGGGATCAGCGCCAGCGCGACCACCAGGCCGGCGAGCAGGTCGTTCTTGACGTTCGACAGCCAGTCCTGACGTATGGCGTTCATCATCGGCGGTTCCGTGGTTGGTGCGCGACGGCCGGACCCGGTGCGGAGCTGAGGCCGCCGGTCCAGCCGTCATGGCGGTGACTGTGATGCATCGAGACGGCTTGCCCCGGTCGCCAGCGACGGCCGAGGTCTGGGGGACGGCGAGTGCCCGGTGCCGGAATCAGTAAGCCCGGCTCGACCTCGGCCGCCGGTGCGGGCATCGGGCCGATCAGGTCTCGTCTGGTGGCATTATGAATGGACAGTCCGCGGACAGGGTGGCCGCGTGGATGACCTCGGCGCGGACGCGGGAGGCCGGGTCGTCTCGAAGGGCGGGCATTATACGGAGCCTGTTGCGATGCAACAAGCGGGCGAGGCCCAAGCTACCAGCTACCAGCTACCAGCTACCAGCTACCAAGAGGATTGAACCGCAAAGCCGCGAAGAACGCGAAGAATGCGAAGAGAAGGACGGCTTTGCGTGCGGAGAGCTGGCTTGTTTCGTACCGCCGCTGTTTTGCTGGCCTGACTTGAGCCCGTTTGCTGAAGGCTGGGCTGGCGCCCATGACCTGAAGGCCGCGAGTTGTACCTTGTCGTAACGGCGGGAGAAGCCGGCCTACTGGACTGGAGGCTGATGGCTGAAAGCTGATCACTCTTTTCCGCGGATGCGCCTCCAGCGGCCAGCTGACAGCCGCCAGTGTGGAGGTTGCGCCCATGACCCGGAAGCCGTGGGTTGTACCTTGCCGTAACGGCGGGAGAAGCCGGCCTACTGGCGGCTGACGGCTGACGGCTGACGGCTGACGGCTGACGGCTGACGGCTGACGGCTGATCGCCCTTTTCCGCGAATCAGCCGCCAGCTACCAGCCGCCAGTGGGGAGTGGTGCCGCTGCCGGGACCTCGTCTCCATCACGTCTTCTTCGCGGCTTTGCGGTTCGAATCAGCTTCCAGCGATCAGCCTCCAGCCTCCAGCAGGGGAGGCTGGTGTGCATGATCGACGGTTGACGGGCAAGACGGTATCTCGCGGCTTTGCGGTTCAAACTTCCTGGCGGCTGGCGGCTGGCGGCTGGCGGCTAGTCGCTGACGCGCTTGAAGGTCGAGGGATAGACGGCGGTGGCCATCCACTCCGGCATCTCCGGGGTGATGTCGCGCTGCAGCAGATAGCTGGTGGCGAGGGTCTCGACACCGTCGCGCAGCTGGACCGTGCCGACGAAGCCCGAGACCCAGTGCCAGGACGGATCGGGTTCGCCCTCGAGGCTGCGCCAGCTCACCGAGAAGGCGCAGCTGATCGAGTCGCCGGTGGGCTCCGGGTCGGCCACCCCGACTACCGGATAGACGCCGCTGGCGCCGGTGTCGGAGCGGTACTGGCCGCGAAAGGTGCCGTCGGCGGCGATGGTGCCGATCTCCAGGGTGGAGCCGAACTCGTTGCGCCAGATCCCGCTCGCGCTGAGCGAGGCGCGGCGTGGCTGGGCGAGTGCGACCATGCGCTGACCGGCGGGGTTGGGATCGAACACGAAGACGCTGTAGAGGCGGTCGAGGAACAGCGATCCGGCCACCAGCAGCTCGTCGGGGAGTCCTTCGAGGTACTGCACCCCGACCTCCCAGCCGCCGTTGAGCGGCATGAAGTAGTCCGCGGGCGCGAGCCGGTAGTTGGTGTCGCCGAGCTGCAGTCGTAGCTCCGGATAGTCGGCGAGCGCTGCCGGATCGCTGACCCGCAAGGGGCGGCGACCGCGATCGGTGATCGCCGAGAGCATCCGCGCGATGATGGCCCGTCCACCCTTGATGCAGGACGAGCCGGTGTCGAGTGCCAGCGGCAGTGCGCCGCCCAGGGTCTCGCCGCCGACCTGCAGCTGGTCCAGACGTACCGTCCAGAGATAGTGCAGCTCGCCACTGATCGGGATCACCGGCAGGAGTTCAAGCGTGTCGGGATCGAAACGATCGGGTTCGACCGCGCCCATCAGGCAGCGTCCCTCGCCGCGCTCCGGGTCGAACCGGAAGGCAGCGATGGCGTGGTCAATCAATCCCTGTTTGCGCAACTGCTCGAGCAGCGCGCTCGGGGTGTCGCAGGGTACCGCAGGGATGCCGAGCCCGCCGTCGCAGGCCAGTCCGGCGAACTGTGCGCCGTCGTAGCTGACGCTGAGATAAATCCGCATCGCCTCGTCGAGTGCGCACAGCCGGGTCTCACCCGAGCAGGTGCGCTCGAGGTGGCAGATGTCCTCGCCGAGTACCACGCCCATCGATCCCCAGGGGCCGAAGGGCACGGAGGCCGGTGGCTCGGCGCAGGCGCGGTAGCTGGTCGAGTGCTCGGGATCGAAGGACCGATGGGCCTGGCAGGCGTCGCTGGCGCAGCAGCTGGCGGTGATCCAGGTGTTGAGGGTGCCGGTGTCGAGCATGAAGCGCAGTGGTTGCGGCGGGGTGCCGAGGCCGAGGGTGGCGTACCACGGGGTCGCGCCATTGTCGGTCAGGGTGCCGCGCCGCAGTGCGAAGTCGATATGTGGCATCTGTCGGGCGGCGTGCGCGTCCATCCAGTCCGGCGCCGTGGCCGGGGTGAGTTCGAGGTGCTCGGTCATGCGGGAGACTCCGGGGGATGACAATCATTGGTCGGCGCGGGGGTGGCCAGGAGGACCCGATTGCGCCCCTGCTGCTTGGCGGCGTACATCGCCTGGTCGACCGCCTGGAACAGCGCCTTGGTCGTGGCTGCATGAGTGGGGTAGGTGGCCACGCCGACGCTGATGGTGATATTGATCGGGGTATGCTCGGGAATCTGCATCGGGGTTCGGGCCACCGTGTCGCAGAGTCGCTCGGCCATCTGCAGTGCCTCCTGGGTATCGCTCTCGGGTAGCACGATCGCCAGCTCTTCGCCGCCGTACCGGGCGATATAGTCGGCCGTCCGCACCTGCTCCTGGAGCAGGCTGGAGAGCTGGCGCAGCACCGCGTCGCCGGCAAGGTGTCCGAAACGGTCGTTGACCGACTTGAAGTGATCGACATCGATCCAGAGCAGGCCGACGGTGTGTTGGTAGCGGCGGGCGGTAACCAGTTCGGCGTCGAGCTGCTGCTCGAGTTCGCGTCTGTTGTAGAGCCCGGTGAGCGGGTCGCGGATAGCCATCTGCTCGAGCGTCTGCTCCATGCGCTTGCGCTCGCTGATGTCGATGAGGATACCTTCGAGGAAGTGGGTGCCGTCGATCTCGGCCGCCTGCCCTTGCTCCCAGACCCAGACATCGTGCCCGTCCTGGTGACGGATGCGGTACTCGATCGCGAAGGGTCGGCCTTCGGCCTGCGCGAGTGCGACCTCGCTGGCAACCTGCTCGCGATCATCGTCGTGGATGATGGCGGCGAAGGGGAGACATCGGTTGTTGATGAATTCCTCGGGGTCATAGCCGGTGAGTCGACGACACCCTTGGGAGACGAACGCCATCGTCCAGAGTGGCTCGTCATGACAGCGATAGGCCATGCCGGGGAGGTTCGCCATCAGGGTGGCCAGCTGGCGCTCGCGTTCGACCAGTGCCTTCTCGGCGCGCTTGTGTTCGGTGATGTCTCGACCGATGGCGATCAGGCCATTGATCTTGCCCTGCTCGTCGTACAGGCGCCCAGAGTTCCAGGTAATGATCTTGAAGGTACCATCCTTGGCGCGAATACGACTCTCGAAGCCGCTGACCACCTGGTCGCGGGCCAGCATGTCGTCGACCTTCGAGTAGACCTGGGCGCGATAGCCCGGGTCGGGATAGAGCCACTCCCAGATCTTGTGGTGGTTCAGCACCTCATCGCGACCGTAGCCGGTGATGCGTTCGGCGGCCTGGTTCCAGACGGTCACACGACCGTGTTCGTCAAGCACGTTGATCCAGACGTGTGCGGTGTCGATGATGCTTTCGCGGAACTGGCTGAGCATGCGCAGCTCGGTGCGCTGGGCGGTGTCCTGGAGGAGGTACTCGGTGTGGCGCTGGTGATTGTGGCGCAGCAGCATGAAGAGCGCGAGCGCGGTGGCAAGGACGAAGATCAAGTCCTTGCCGAGCTGAGCGTGACGCAACAGTTCGGAGTCCTCAAGCCAGGCTCCCAATGCCATGTCCGAGCAAAGGATCCAAGTCGCGCCGGCGATCGCATAGAGCAGCGCGGCTGTGGATGCCTTGCAGTATCCGGCCTCCGGCCCTTGCGGTTGTGCCATCCCGTTTCCCTGCACAATAAAGGCGATCCGTTAACGATAACGGGATCCTGGGCGCCGGCGCTACCGCGTTTGTAGAGTCAAAGTGTGGACGACAGCACAGCTGAGGGGAATGAATGAGTGCTGTGCGATTGGCCTGTCCCCAGGAAAGGGGTCGCGCCGTCGAGAGGAGGATGGTGGAGCCGAGGGGGATCGAACCCCTGACCTTCGCATTGCGAACGCGACGCTCTCCCAGCTGAGCTACGGCCCCGGAACGGTCGTCGATCGCACCATCGCGGGACGACCGACTAACGTACTCATTGTGCGCTCGATCCTGGGGCAAGGCAAGCCCCAGCGGGTGGGGCCTGCCTGTCACAGTGGAGAGCCTCAGGACTGGAGGACCATCAGCTCGAGGACCGCCTTGCTGCCGAAGTAGGCAAGGATCAGCAGGGCGAAACCGCCCAGCGTCCAGACGATCGCGGTACGCCCCCGCCAGCCCTTGAGGAAGCGCCCGATCAGCAGGCCGCCGAAGAGCAACCAGGCGAGCACCGAGAGCACCGTCTTGTGCACCAGGTGCTGGGCGAACATGTCCTCGAGGAAGGCGAAGCCGCTGAGCAGCGCCAGGGTGAGCAGCACGAAGCCGGCGCTGATCATCTCGAACAGCAGGCTCTCCATGGTCTGCAGCGGCGGCAGGGTGCGGACGAAGCCGCCGGGCTGACGGCGGTGCAGGTGACGGTCCTGGATGGCGAGCAGGATCGCCTGGCCGGCGGCCAGGGTCAGCAGGCTGTAGGCGAGCATCGACAGCAGCACGTGGATCTTCAACGACCAGGAGGCGGTCGGGTGCATGAAGCTGACGTCGGTGAAGATTGCCGAGAGCATCAGGGTCAGGGCGGCCACCGGCAGCAGGATCAGTCCCAGGTTGTCGACCGGCTTGGTCAGGCTCGAGACCAGCAGCAGCGCGATCACGGTCCAGGAGGTGAGCGCCAGGGCATTGTAGAAACCGAGGTTGAGTCCGGCATGGCTGAAGATGGTCTCCCACAGCAGCCAGGCATGCAGTGCCGAGCCGAGGAAGCCGATGCCGAGCGCGAGCGCCCGTTGCGGGATCCAGCCATCCTTCGACTTGAACAGACGCAGCCCGATGAAGGCGGCGGCGACCAGGTAGCAGAGGGTGGCGGCGACGGAGAGAAGGGGATGGCTCATAGGTGGTACATTCGCAGAAGGCGTTGGGACGAATACGGCGCAGCTGGTGACATCCTTGCCGGCCTGTTAGATGGGCGGTTGCCGGGGTGCCTGGCGCTGGTCCTGGGCATGGCGGCAACCTGTCGGGCGCGGCGCGCGCGAGGGTGGCGCGTCACGGAGGCCGGGGCCGCCGTTGCGCCGATCGGCGCTCGAATCTTTCGGCACGATGATGTGTTGCATGGCCCAATCATGCCCTCGTGATGGGGCGCTTGACAACGACGCGGACCGCCTCGGCCGCCGCCGGTGCGGCGCGAGCAACGGGGGCGGCGAGCCTTGCGGGGCGCCGCGCGCGGCGGGTCGGTCGCGGCGCTGGGCTGTAGAGTCCGCTGCAAACGCTGCATTATACTCGCAGGTTAAGCTGTAAGCCGTGGTGGCACGGGACTTTTCATCACCCGCGCCTGGCGCGGCAAAGACTTCGAGGCAGAGCATGTTCGAGAATCTCCAGGACCGGTTCGCCGGCGTCCTGAATAACCTGCGTGGTCAGGGGCGACTGACCGAGGACAACATCAAGGACGCGGTGCGCGAGGTGCGCATGGCCCTGCTCGAGGCGGACGTGGCCCTGCCGGTGGTACGTCGTTTCGTCGAGGAGGTGCGCGAGAAGGCGCTGGGCGAGACCGTATCAAAGAGTCTGACCCCTGGTCAGGTGCTGATCAAGATCGTCAACGACGAGCTGGTCTCGCTGATGGGCGAGGCCAACGAGTCGCTCGATCTCTCGGCGCAGCCGCCGGCGGTGGTGCTGATGGCCGGCCTGCAGGGCGCGGGCAAGACCACCAGTGTCGGCAAGCTCGCGCGCTGGTTGCAGGAGAAGCAGAAGAAGTCGGTGATGGTGGTCAGCTGTGACGTCTACCGCCCGGCGGCCATCGACCAGCTCGAGACCGTTGCCGGAGAGGTCGGCGCCGAGTTCTTCCCCAGCAGCGGCGAGCAGGATCCGGTCGAGATCGCCACTGCCGCGCTCGCCCAGGCGCGCAAGCGTTTCAAGGACGTGCTGATCGTCGACACCGCCGGTCGACTCCACGTCGACCCGGCGATGATGGACGAGATCAAGGCCGTCCACGCCGCGCTCGATCCGGTCGAGACCCTGTTCGTGGTCGACGCCATGACCGGTCAGGACGCGGCCAATACCGCCAAGGCCTTCGATGAGGCGTTGCCGCTGACCGGCGTGGTGCTGACCAAGACCGATGGTGATGCGCGCGGTGGCGCGGCGCTGTCGATCCGCCAGATCACCGGCAAGCCGATCAAGTTCCTCGGCACTGGCGAGCGCTCGACCGCGCTCGAGCCCTTCCATCCCGACCGCGTCGCCTCGCGCATCCTCGGCATGGGCGACGTGGTCTCGCTGGTCGAGGAGGTGCAGTCCAAGGTCGATCAGGATCAGGCCGAGAAGCTGGTGCGCAAGCTCAAGAAGGGCAAGGACTTCGACCTCGCCGACTTCAAGGAGCAGCTCGACCAGATGGTCAAGATGGGCGGCATGATGGGGCTGATGGACAAGCTGCCGGGGATGAACCAGGTCCCCGATCACCTCAAGGACAAGGCCAGCGACAAGGAGTTGGGCAAGCTGATCGCCATCATCAACTCGATGACCCCGCACGAGCGTCGTTTCCCGGCGCTGATCAAGGGTTCGCGCAAGCGGCGCATCGCTGCCGGTTCGGGGACCCAGGTGCAGGATGTGAACAAGCTGCTCAAGCAGTTCACCCAGATGCAGAAGATGATGAAGAAGATGAAGGGCGGCGGCATGGCCAAGATGATGCGCGCCATGCAGGGCAAGATGCCCGGCGGCTTCCCCGGTGGCGGCGGTGGTTTCCCGCCCGGCGGCATGCCCCCGGGGGGCGGTTTCCCGATGTAGCCGCTGTCGACCGGGGCGATGGGCATTGCCCCGGTTCGAGCCAGAAGGCGGGCATGAAAAAAGGGGTCTTGCGAAGGCAAGACCCCTTTTTCGTAAAGGTGGCGCTCCCTAGGGGATTCGAACCCCTGTTACCGGCGTGAGAGGCCGACGTCCTAACCACTAGACGAAGGGAGCGGCGCAGCAAAGAAGCGCGTATTATACCGGGATCAGGTAAGAGTACAAGCGTCTGTTACCATTCTTCTTCCAACCGGCGGCGTCGCGCCCCGAAGTCCCGTCCGGGACCGTCACGCGGACCCCGCCCAGCGCCCAAGGAATGCGCCCATAACGGTGATGCAGGAATCCGATAACGACATCACGCGGACCCCGTCCGCGACGACGCCCCTGATTGTGCCGCGTCCCGAGCACGGGATCTCGCGCGCCAACATCAGCGCCAATGCTCTCAAGGTGCTGTACCGGCTCAAGCAGGAGAACTTTCAGGCCCATCTCGTCGGCGGCGGGGTGCGCGACCTGTTGCTCGGTCACGAGCCCAAGGACTTCGACGTGGCCACCGACGCCACGCCCGAGCAGGTCCGCCAGGTCTTTCGCAACTGTCGGCTGATCGGGCGCCGCTTCCGTCTCGCCCATGTGCACTTCGGTCGCGAGATCATCGAGGTCGCCACCTTCCGCGGCAACGGTGAGGGTGAGGCGGAGGAGGGCGAGCGCTGTGTCGAGAACGGCATGATCGTTCGCGACAACGCCTATGGCACCATCGCCGAGGATGCACTGCGGCGCGACTTCACCATCAACGCGCTCTACTACAACATCCAGGACTTCTCGCTGATCGACTATGCCGATGGCCTGGCCGACCTGCGCGCCGGCAAGCTGCGTCTGATCGGCGATCCGCAACAGCGCTATCGCGAGGATCCGGTGCGGATGCTGCGGGCGGTGCGCTTTGCCTGCAAGCTCGGCTTCAGCATCGAGGAGGCCACCGAGCGCCCGCTGTTCGAACTCGGTCATCTGCTCGACGGGGTGCCGGCGGCGCGGCTCTTCGACGAGCTGATCAAGCTCTTCCACGCCGGCTATGGACTCGACGTCTTCGAGAAGCTGCGTCATTATGGCCTCTTCGCGCTGCTCTTCCCGGATACCGAGGCGGCGCTCGCGTGCGAGGACCATGATTTCCCGATCACCCTGGTCAGCCGCGGTCTCGCCAACACCGATGCGCGCATCCAAGCGGGCAAGCCGGTCACCCCGGCCTTCCTGTTCGCCGTCCTGTTGTGGGAGCCGGTGCGCGCGGGGGTCGAGCGGATGGTCGCCGAGGGCATGCAGATCAACGAGGCGATGGTTCAGGTCAGCGCCGAGGTCTGTGTCCGTCAGCAGTCGCGGGTGGCGGTCCCCAAGCGCTTCTCGTTGCCGATGCGCGAGATCTGGGCACTGCAGCCGCGATTCGAGCAGCGCGAGGGCAAGCGCCCGTTCCGGCTGCTGACCCATCCGCGGTTCCGTGCCGCCTACGATTTCCTGCTGTTGCGTGCCGAGGCCGGCGAGGTCGATCGGGAGCTGGCCGAGTGGTGGACCCGCTTCCAGGATGCCAGTGGCCAGGAACGGGCGAGCATGGTCGAGGGTGGCGCGCGCCGTCGCCGGCCACGGCGGCGGCGTCGGCGCAAGTCGGGTGGCGCCAGCAGCAATGGTGGGGGCGAGTCGAGCGCCGGTGCGGCCAAGGGCGCGCAGTAACGCCGCCGCCCCGGCCTTTCCTTATTCCGAAGTACCTAGACCCCGGAGTCGCCGATGTCCGCTTCACCGACCACTGTCGCCTCCCTCGCCGCCATGAAGGCACGCGGCGAGCGGATCGCCGTCCTCACCTGCTATGACGCCACCTTCGCCCGTCTGCTCGACGAGGCCGGGGTCGAGGTGATGCTGGTGGGGGATTCGCTGGGGATGGTGCTGCAGGGGCACCCGACCACGGTTCCCGTGACCCTCGACCAGATGGTCTATCACACCGCTTGTGTTACCCGGGGATCGAGTCGTGCGCTGGTGGTCGCGGACCTGCCGTTCATGTCCTACGCCACGCCGGAGCGCGCCCTCGAGAGCGCCTCGCGCCTGATGCAGGAGGGCGGGGCGCAGATGGTCAAGCTCGAGGGCGGTGAGCCCTATCTCGATACCGTGCGCCAACTGGTCGCGCAGGGTGCGCCGGTGTGCGCCCATCTCGGGCTGCAGCCGCAATCGGTCAACCAGCTCGGAGGCTATCGCTTCCAGGGGCGCGACCATGCCTCGGCCGAGCGTATCCGCCACGACGCGCTGGCGATGCAGGACGCCGGCGCCTCGCTGCTGGTGCTCGAGTGCGTTCCCCAGGCGCTCGCCGGCGAGATCGCCCGCACCCTGAGCATCCCGGTGATCGGCATCGGCGCCGGGGCCGAGTGCGACGGTCAGGTGCTGGTGCTGCAGGACATGCTCGGGCTCAACCCGGGGCGCGCGCCCCGCTTCAGTCGCGACTTCACGGTCGCCGGCGGTTCGGTGCGCGGTGCCGTCGACGCCTATGTCGCCGCGGTGCGCGAGGGCAGTTTCCCGAGCGCTCCCGAGATCGCCTACTAGGTCCACGTACTCGTGGACCCGGGGCGCGGGCGGAACCCGATCCGCTCGCCCCTCGCGCCGTCGTCCGGCCGCCGAGCAGCGGCGCCGGCCCCGGTCGCTTCCTGACCCCGACCTCTGCGTCGGGGCCGGCAGCCTTCAGTGCTGCGGGTGGACATCGCTCCGCGCGGTGTCCGTGTCGTCCAATGGACATTGCCGAATGTCGCGGCGAGCGCGGCGTCGATGACCGATCATTGCCCGATCGGTGCGGCGGCGTGTCGTGGCGTCTCGCGGGCCCGATCCCGGGTCCCGTACACCGATCTGAACCAACCGAGAGATCAATGGAGCGTATCGAGCATCTTCCCAATCTGCGCGCGCGTCTGGCCGAGTGGCGCGCCGCCGGTGAGCGCATCGCCCTGGTGCCGACCATGGGCAATCTGCACCAGGGCCATCTGACCCTGGTGCGCGCGGCGGCCGAGCGTGCCGACCGGGTGGTGGCGAGCATCTTCGTCAACCCGCTGCAGTTCGGTCCCGGCGAGGATCTCGATGCCTATCCGCGTACCCCGGAGGCCGATCGCGACAAGCTCGCCGCGGGCGGCTGCGATCTGCTCTTCGCGCCGGCGGTGGAGACCATCTATCCCAACGGCCAGACGGGGCAGACCCGGGTCGAGGTGCCTGGGATCTCGGCGCTGTTTTGTGGCGCCAGCCGTCCCGGTCACTTCGTCGGCGTGGCGACCATCGTCTGCAAGCTGTTCAACATGGTGCAGCCCGACGTGGCGGTGTTCGGCGAGAAGGACTTCCAGCAGCTGCTGGTGATCCGGCGCATGGTCGAGGACCTGTCGATCCCGGTGGCGATCCATGGTGTCGAGACCGTGCGCGAACCCGACGGGCTGGCGCGCAGCTCGCGCAATGCCTATCTCACCGCCGCCGAGCGTGAGCGCGCGCCGGCACTCAACCGGGTGCTCGACGAGGCCGCTGCGGCAGTGCGCGCCGGTCGTCCGTTCGTCGAACTCGAGCTGGCAGCCTGCCGGGCGCTCGAGGCCGAGGGCTTTGCGCCCGAGTACTTCAAGGTCTGTCGTGCCGCCGATCTCGCGCCGCCGGAGAGCGACGAGCGCGACCTGGTGATCCTCGCCGCCGCACGGCTGGGACGGGCGCGACTGATCGACAATCGCCGGGTGCGTCGCTGATTCAATGCGCCCGGGGCGTTCGGTCAGGCCGTCTCCGGGCGCGGCGCGTGTCCGATGCTGCGTCGCAGCAGGGGACGCGCTAGACTAGCCTGGTCATCACATCGAATGTCCGCCGTCGGACGACGGCCGACCTGGTCCCGCTGGGGCCCATCAGAGGATTGGATACATGCATTTGACCTTGCTGAAGTGCAAGCTGCATCGCGCTTGCGTGACGCACTCGGAGTTGGACTACGAGGGCTCCTGCGCCATCGACGACGAGCTGCTGGCGCTGGCCGGGATCCGCGAGTACGAGCAGATCCAGATCTACAACGTCACCAACGGTGAGCGCTTCACCACCTATGCGATCCGTGCCGAGGCCGGTTCGCGGGTGATCTCGGTCAATGGTGCGGCGGCGCACAAGGCCGCGCCCGGTGATCGGGTGATCATCTGTGCCTTCGCCACCATGACCGAGGCCGAGGCCGACGCCCACAAGCCGGCGCTGGTCTATCTCGACGAGCGCAACCAGGTGCTGCGCACCGGCGATGCCATCCCCGCCCAGGCCGCCTGAGCCTGGACGCCCGGTTCAGGCCGACAGCACGTCGGCCTGAACCCCTCTCTCCTCCAGCGCCGCCTCGTAGAGTTGCAGATAGTGCTGCGCGCTGGCCTCCCAGCTGAAGTCCTGCATCATCCCGGTGGTGGCCAGTCTGCGCCATTGTTCCGGCTGTTCGCGATAGAGACGGCGGGCCTGATCGACCGCGGCGTGCAGCTCCTCGGGTCGCGAGCGCTCGAACAGGAAGCCGGTGGCGGTGCCCGCGGCGAGCGTCTCGGCATCGACCGGGGTGATGGTGTCGGCCAGACCGCCGGTGCAGTGGGCAATCGGCGGGGTGCCGTAGCGCAGGCTGTAGAGCTGGTTGAGCCCGCACGGCTCGAAGCGCGAGGGCATCAGGAAGGTGTCGCAGCCGGCCTCGATGCGGTGCGCGCGCATCTCGTCATAACCGATGAGCACGCCGACCTGGCGCGGATAGGTCCTGGCGACCTCGTGCAGCGCCTGTTCGGTGTGACGATCGCCGACGCCCTGCAGCACCACCTGCACGTTGGCGTCCTGCAGCAGGTCGGGCAGGATGGCGAGGATCAGGTCCACCCCCTTCTGTTCGACCAGTCGCCCGACATAGCCGAGCAGGAAGGCCTCCTCGTGACGCGGCAGGCCGAACTCGCGCTGTAGTTCGAGCTTGTTCTCGGTCTTCAGCCCGAAGTGTTCGGCATCGAACTGTTGCAGGATCATCGGATCGGTCTGCGGATCCCACACCCCATAGTCGATGCCGTTGAGGATGCCGCTGAAGCGTCCGCCGAGCTGGCGCAGCAGCCCGTCGAGGCCGCAGCCGAAGCGCGGCGTGCGGATCTCGTCGGCATAGGTCGGGCTGACGGTGTTGACCCGGTCGGAGAAGACGATGCCGCCCTTGATGAAGGACATGCGCTGATGGAACTCGATCCCGGCGACGTTCCACAGCGCCGCAGGCAGGCCGATGCGATCGAAGGTGGCGCGATCGAACAGCCCCTGGTAGGCGAGGTTGTGGATGGTGAAGACGGTGGCCGGGCGCTCGGGCAGGTCGTGCATCAGCGCCGGGGTGAGTCCGGTTTGCCAGTCGTTGGCATGCAGCACCTCGGGACGCCAGCCCACCGCCGGCAGCCCCATGGCCAGTTGTGCGAGGGTGCGGCAGAACAGCAGGAAGCGCTCGGGGTTGTCGCCCCAGTCGCGACCGCTGATATCGGTATAGGGGCTGCCCTCGCGGTGGAAGTAGTCCGGGGCGTCGACCAGATAGACGGGCAGACCGTGGTCCGGGTGCAGACCCTCGACGATGCGCACGCTGGTGCGCGCGCCGGGGATGCGCAGCTCGCAACGCGTCTTCGGCTCGAGCAGCTGACGCAGCGCGCTCGGATAGCCGGGCATGATCAGCCGCGCGTCGTGGCCGAGCTGGCGCAGCGCCGCCGGCAGGCTCGCAGCGACGTCGGCCAGGCCGCCGGTCTTGATCAGCGGGTGCGCCTCGCTGCTCGCCACGAGGATGCGCAGTCCGTCCGGGTCCGGCAGGGCAGGGGAGATCGGGGGAACGGGGAGTTCCATGAACGGTCCTTGGGCTACGGGCGTCGCGGCGGGAAGTGCCGGGCCCGGCTTGGCAATAGGGTGACAGCCTTCAAATTATCATATTTGTGCACCAGCGAGATAATCTGCCCATGATCGAACCCTGCATCCTGTTGATCTTCGGGGCCACCGGCAATCTGGTCGAGCACAAGCTGTTGCCCGCGCTCTATGGGCTGGAGGCGGCCGGGCGGCTGCATCCGGCGACCCGGGTGGTCGGCGTCGGTCGTCGTCCCTGGAGCGATCAGGCGTGGCGCGAGCGGGTCGGCGCCGCGCTGGCCGAGCGTCGGGTCTGTGAGGACCCGGTGGTGCAGCGTCTGCTCGGGCGACTGCATTTCGTCACCGGCGATCTCGAACGCGCGGAGGACTTCGAGCGGCTGGCCGAGCGGTTGCGCGCCCTGCCCGAGGCCCCGGACAATCTGCTGAGCTATCTGGCGATCGCCCCCGAGTTCCACGCCGGCGTCGCCGCGCGGCTCGCCGCCGCCGGGCTCGCCAGTCGTGCCGGCGGCTGGTCGCGGTTGGTGGTGGAGAAGCCCTTCGGGCTCGATCTGGAGGGCGCGCGGTTGCTCGAACGGCGGTTGCGCGAGGCCTTCCCGGGCGAGGAGATCTATCGCATCGATCACTACCTGGGCAAGAGCACGGTGCAGAACGTGCTCGTGTTCCGCTTCGCCAATCTGCTGCTCGAGCCGCTGTGGAATCGCAACTATATCGACCATGTGCAGATCTCCCACGCCGAGTCCCAGGGGATCGGCGCGCGCGCCGGTTTCTACGACGGGGTCGGCGCGCTGCGCGACATGATCCAGAGTCATCTGCTGCAGCTGCTCACCCTGGTGGCGATGGAGCCGCCGGCGAGCCTCGATGCCGATGCGCTGCGCGACGAGAAGGTGAAGGTGCTGCGCTCGATCCGGCCGATCGCCCGCGAGGCCGTCCACGCCCACGCGCTGCGCGCCCAGTATGGCGCGGGACGGGTCGGCGAGACGACGGTGCCGGGCTATCGCGACGAGCCCGGGGTAGCGGCTGAGAGCACCACCGAGACCTATGCCGCGCTCAAGCTCTATATCGACAACTGGCGCTGGCGCAACGTGCCCTTCTTCCTGCGTACCGGCAAGCGGATGGGGAGCAGCGAGTCGCTGATCGCCATCCGCTTCAAGCACCCGCCCCAGCAGCTCTTCCAGCACACCGCGATCGAGCGGCTGCGGCCGAACTGGCTGCTGCTCGGCATCCAGCCGCACGAGTGCATGCGCATCGAGCTGCAGGTCAAGCGCCCGGGACTGGAGCTGCGTACCCAGACCGAGCGGCTCGACGCCAGCAGCTGCGGCCTGCCGCCGGATCATATCGACGCCTACGAGGCGCTGATCCTCGATGCCATCAGCGGCGATCGTACCCACTTCCTGCGCGCCGACGAGGTCGAGTGGGCGTGGCGGGTGATCGACCCGGTGCTCAAGCGCTGGGCGGTCGAGCGCGACTTCATCCATACCTATGCCGCCGGCTCCTGGGGCCCGCCCGAGGCCAGCCGTCTGTTCGACCGCGACGACCAGGACTGGCGCAACGCCCTGGCTGGCTGAGGGCGGGGGTCTCAGCTACCAGCCGCCAGCCGCCAGCCGCCAGCCGCCAGCCGCCAGCCGCCAGCCGCCAGCCGCCAGCCATCGGCCAACGGTCGCCAGCGGGGTCAGCCGCGGCGGTGTCCGCACCCCCATCCGGCGCCCCTGCGTTCTGGACGCCCGTGGTTGAGGGTAGGCTGGAGGCTGATCGCTGGACGCTTCTCCCCCTTCGCGCCCTTCGCGGCTTTGCGGTTCAATCTCCTGGCCGCTGGCCGCTGGCCGCTGGCCGCTGGCCGCTGGCCGCCCGACATCGGGTCGTCATCGTGATCCGAGTATGCTGTCGCGGTGTGGTCGCCGGGGCGCGTGGTGTCGCTGCGGTCGACCGTCCATTCTCACGTTCGCAAGGAGAGTCTGCATGTCGATGATCAGTCACACCCCGCAATGGCAGGCGTTGCAGCAGCACTGGGAGGAGATGCGCGAGCACCATCTGCGCACCCTGTTCGCGCGCGATCCCGGCCGCGCCGAGCGGATGCGGCTGTCGGTCGCCGGCCTGCACCTGGACTATTCCAAGAACCTGCTCACCGACGAGACCCTGCGTCTGTTGCTGGAGCTGGCGCGCGCGGCCGACCTGCCCGGCTGGCAGGCGCGTCTCTACGGCGGCGAGCCGATCAATGTCACCGAGCATCGCGCGGTGCTGCACATGGCGCTGCGCAACCGCAGCAACCGGCCGATGGTGGTCGATGGCGAGGACGTGATGCCGCTGGTCAACGGCGTGCTCGCGCGTATTGAGCGCTTCGTCGGCGAGGTGCGCTCGGGGGGCTGGACCGGGCACACCGGGCGGCGCATCAGCGATGTGGTCAATATCGGCATCGGCGGCTCCAACCTCGGGCCGAAGATGGTGTGCGCCGCGCTCTCGCCCTATTGCAGCGATCAGCTGCGGGTGCACTTCGTCTCCAACGTCGATGCCACCCATCTGGTCGAGACGCTGCGCGGGCTCGATCCGGAGACGACGCTGTTCGTGATCGCCTCCAAGACCTTCTCCACCCAGGAGACCATGACCAACGCGTCGAGCGCGCGCGACTGGTTGCTTGCGGCGCTCGGCGATTCGGGTGCGGTGGCGCGCCATTTCGTCGCCGTCTCCACCAACGCCGAGCGGGTATCGGCCTTCGGCATCGATACCGCCAACATGTTCGAGTTCTGGGACTGGGTCGGCGGGCGCTATTCGCTGTGGTCGGCGATCGGGCTGCCGATCGCGCTGGCGGTCGGCTTCGAGCGCTTCGTCGAGTTGCTCGAGGGCGCGCACGCGATCGACGAGCACCATCGCACCGCACCGCTCGAGCGCAACATGCCGGTGCTGCTCGGACTGATCGGGGTGTGGTATGCCAACTTCGCCGGGGCGCGCACCCACGCGGTGCTGCCCTACGATCAGTCGCTGCGGCTGCTGCCGGCCTATCTCCAGCAGGGCGACATGGAGAGCAACGGCAAGCGGGTCGGGCGCGACGGCGAGACCCTCGAGTACACCACCGGTCCGGTGGTCTGGGGCGAGCCCGGCACCGATGGCCAGCATGCCTTCTACCAGCTCATCCACCAGGGCACCCAGCTGATCCCGGCCGACTTCATCGGCGCCGCGCGCAGCCATCACGAGCTCGGCGATCATCACGACAAGCTGATGGCCAACTGCTTCGCCCAGACCGAGGCGCTGATGCGCGGGCGGACCCTGGATGAGGCGCGCGCCGAGCTGCGCGCCGCCGGGCTCTCCGACGAGCGGGTCGAGGCGCTCGCCCCGCATCGCGTCTTCCCCGGCAACCGCCCGACCAACACCCTGCTGATGGAGCGGCTGACGCCCTTCACCCTGGGCGCGCTGATCGCCCTCTACGAGCACCGCATCTTCACCCAGGGGGCGATCTGGGGGATCAACTCCTTCGATCAGTGGGGGGTCGAGCTGGGCAAGCAGCTCGCCGGGGTGATCCTCGGCGAGCTCAAGGACGGGGGCGCGGGCGAGGGGCATGACGCCTCGACCCGTGCACTACTCGAGACCTATCTGCACCTGCGCGGTGCAGTCGAGAGGGGGCGCTGAGGGATCGCCGGGGGTGAGCGATCGGGCGCCGGCGCGTTGAATCGCGCTGGGTGTCGCCCAACCTTCTCCTCTGAGGTGGTGGTCGCGGGGCGTTCGGTGGCGGGGCCTTGGCCTTCGCCCCGGTTGCGATCACCCCGACCGGCGCCCGTCGTGTCCGGCCCGGTCGCCGCCTGACTGGCGTGGCGTATCCGTCGAGACGGACGCGGGGCATGTTCCGCTCCATGCACCGAACAGATGCAGCGATCGAACCCGGATCCATCACCTGGGTCTCAGGCCTTGATCGCCGCTGTCATTGATGGCCCGGTTCTCACAGGTCGTCCCAGGTGCTCCAGCAACGGACGCTGGTTGATGGCCTGAATCTTGCGCTCCACCTGGAGGCTCTTGTGTTCCGTCCTGCCCGCCCCGAGCCTCCGGCAGAGCCGGAGCCGGATCGAGCAGGCACACTCAGGTTCCGAGGAGAGGTAAGTCTATGTCGATCTTCGAACGCTACCAGGCGCGCTACGAGGCCTCCCGCGAGGAGGTGCTCACCCTGGACGAATACCTGGCACTGTGCAAGACCGACCCCAGTGCCTATGCCAGTGCGCCCGAACGGCTGCTGCAGGCCATCGGTGAGCCGGAGCTGGTCAACACCAGCGACGACCCGCGGCTGAGCCGGATCTTCCAGAACAAGGTGATCAAGCGCTACCCGGCCTTCTCCGAGTTCTATGGTATGGAGGAGTCGATCGAGCACCTGGTCTCCTATCTCAAGCACGCCGCCCAGGGGCTCGAGGAGAAGAAGCAGATCCTCTATCTGCTCGGCCCGGTCGGCGGCGGCAAGTCCTCGCTGGCCGAGAAGCTCAAGGAGCTGATGGAGCTGGTGCCCTTCTACGCCATCCAGGGTTCGCCGGTGTTCGAGTCGCCGCTGGGGCTGTTCTCGCCCGATGAGGACGGTCAGATCCTCGAGGACGACTACGGCATCCCCAGGCGCTATCTGCGCACCATCATGTCGCCCTGGGCGGTGAAGCGGCTGCAGGAGTATCACGGCGACATCACCCGCTTCCGGGTGGTCAAGGTCTATCCCTCGGTACTCGAGCAGATCGCCATCGCCAAGACCGAGCCGGGCGACGAGAACAACCAGGACATCTCCTCGCTGGTCGGCAAGGTCGACATCCGTCAGCTCGAGCGCTTCGCCCAGCACGATGCCGATGCCTACAGCTATTCCGGTGCGCTGTGCCGCGCCAACCAGGGCATCATGGAGTTCGTCGAGATGTTCAAGGCACCGATCAAGGTGCTGCACCCACTGCTCACCGCCACCCAGGAGGGTAACTACAACGGCACCGAGGGGCTTTCGGCGCTGCCTTTCCAGGGCATCATCCTCGCCCACTCCAACGAGTCGGAGTGGCAGAGCTTCCGCAACAACAAGAACAACGAGGCCTTCCTCGATCGCGTCTATATCGTCAAGGTGCCCTACTGCCTGCGCGTCGACGAGGAGGTCTGCATCTACGACAAGCTGCTCGCCAACAGCTCGCTGTCGCACGCGCCCTGCGCCCCGGGCACCCTGGAGATGATGGCGCAGTTCTCGGTGCTGACCCGGCTCAAGGAGCCGGAGAACTCCAACATCTACTCGAAGATGCGGATCTACAACGGCGAGAACCTCAAGGACACCGATCCCAAGGCCAAGTCGGTGCAGGAGTATCACGACTATGCCGGGGTCGATGAGGGGATGAGCGGGATCTCCACCCGCTTCGCCTTCAAGATCCTCTCCCAGGTGTTCAACTTCGATCATGCCGAGGTGGCCGCCAACCCGGTGCACCTGCTCTATGTGCTCGAGCGCCAGATCGCTCGCGAGCAGCTCCCGCCCGAGGTGCAGGAACGTTATCTCGGCTTCATCAAGCAGTATCTGTCGCCGCGTTACGCCGAGTTCATCGGCAAGGAGCTGCAGACGGCCTATCTCGAGTCCTATGCCGAGTACGGCCAGAACATCTTCGACCGCTATGTCACCTTCGCCGACTACTGGATCCAGGATCAGGAGTATCGCGATCCCGATACCGGCGAGATGCTCGATCGCGCCTCGCTCAACGAGGAGCTGGAGAAGATCGAGAAGCCGGCGGGGATCTCCAACCCCAAGGACTTCCGCAACGAGATCGTCAACTTCGTGCTGCGCGCGCGCGCCAACAATGGTGGAGCCAACCCGCGCTGGACCAGCTACGAGAAGCTGCGCCTGGTGATCGAGAAGAAGATGTTCTCCAACACCGAGGAGCTGCTGCCGGTGATCTCCTTCAACGCCAAGGCCTCGGCCGACGAGCAGAAGAAGCACGACCAGTTCGTCGACCGCATGACCGAGAAGGGCTACACCCCGAAGCAGGTGCGGTTGCTCTCGGAGTGGTATCTGCGGGTACGCAAGGCGCACTGATCCGCGTCCAGGTGACGGGCGCCCGCCCGGTGTGGGCGCACCCCGACCAGCCTCGGGCCGCGTGCCCGGGGTGGTCCTCAGCAACGGTGAGCGAAGCGGTCCTATGTCACACTTCATCGACCGCCGTCTGAACGGCAGGAACAAGAGCGCGGTCAATCGGCAGCGCTTCATCCGGCGCTACAAGAGTCAGCTCAAGCGCTCCGTGGCCGAGGCGGTCAACAAGCGCAGCATCACCGACGTCGACTCGGGCGAGCGCGTCGGCATCCCCGCGCGCGACATCTCCGAGCCGCTGCTCCACCACGGCAGCGGCGGTACCCGCGACCAGGTCTATCCCGGCAACCGCGAGTTCGAGACCGGCGATCGCATCCGTCGGCCCCCGGGCGGTGGCGGTCAGGGCGGCGGTCAGGGCAAGGCGAGCAAGGACGGTCGCGGCGAGGACGACTTCGTCTTCGAGCTCTCGCGCGAGGAGTTCATGGACCTGCTGTTCGAGGACCTCGCGCTGCCCAACCTGGTGCGCAACCAGCTCATGGGCACCACCGAGTTCAAGAACGTGCGCGCCGGCTATGCCACCGACGGCTCGCCCTCGAACATCGACGTGGTGCGCTCGCTCAAGGGGGCGATCGCGCGGCGTACCGCGCTCGGTGCACCGTCGCGGGCGCGTATCCGCGAGCTCGAGGAGGAGCTGGCGGCATTGCTCGCCGGCGGCGCCGGCGAGCGTGACGCGCGGGTGGTGGCGTTGCGCGAGGAGATCGACGCGCTCAAGACGCGGGTCGCCGCGCTGCCCTTCATCGACAGCTTCGATCTGCGCTACCAGAGCTTCACCAAGCAGCCCGAGCCCACCAGCAAGGCGGTGATGCTCTGCATCATGGATGTCTCCGGCTCCATGGATCAGGTGCGCAAGAACCTCGCCAAGCGCTTCTTCATCCTGCTCTATCTGTTCCTGCAGCGGAACTACGATCAGATCGACCTGGTGTTCATCCGTCATCACACCATCGCCCAAGAGGTCGACGAGCAGGACTTCTTCTACTCGCGCGAGACCGGCGGCACCGTGGTCTCGAGTGCGCTCAACCTCGCCCACGAGATCCTCCGCGAGCGCTACGACCCGAGCGTCTGGAACATCTATGCCGCTCAGGCCTCGGACGGCGACAACTGGGACTCCGACTCCAACATCTGTCGCGACATCCTCGTCGACAAGCTGATGCCGCTGATGCGCTACTTCGCCTATGTCGAGATCACCCCGCGCCAGCACCAGAGCCTGTGGTACGCCTATCAGGAGGTGATGGCGCTGCACCCGCACTTCGCGATGCAGGAGATCGACGGCGCCGACGACATCTTCCCGGTGTTCCGCGAGCTGTTCAGGAGGGAGCCGGCATGAGCTCACGCATCATCTCCGAGTCGCTGGAATGGACCTTCCCGCTACTCGAACGCTTCGACCGCGAGATCGGGCGCATCGCCCACGACGTCTACGGGCTCGACACCTATGCCAACCAGATCGAGGTCATCACCTCGGAGCAGATGATCGACGCCTACTCCTCGGTGGGGCTGCCGATCAACTATCAGCACTGGTCGTTCGGCAAGCAGTTCGTCGCCACCGAGCAGACCTATCGGCGTGGTCAGATGGGACTGGCCTACGAGATCGTGATCAACTCCGATCCCTGCATCGCCTATCTGATGGAGGAGAACACCCTGCCGATGCAGGCGCTGGTGATCGCCCACGCCAGCTACGGACACAACAGCTTCTTCAAGGGCAACTATCTGTTCCGCACCTGGACCAGCGCCGATGCCATCATCGACTATCTGGTGTTCGCGCGGCGCTTCATCGCCGAGTGCGAGGAACGCCACGGCGAGGAGGCCGTCGAGCTGCTGCTCGACTCCTGTCACGCGCTGATGAACCAGGGGGTCGACCGCTACAAGCGTCCCTCGCCGCTGAGCCTGGCCGAGGAGCAGCGGCGTCAGGAGGAACGCGCGGCCTATCTGCAGTCGCAGGTCAACGACCTCTGGCGCACCCTGCCGCCGGGTCCCGAGGTCGGTGATGAGCAACGCGAAGAGCGCTGGCCGGAGGAGCCGCAGGAGAACCTGCTCTATTTCATCGAGAAGAACGCCCCGCTGCTCGAGCCCTGGCAGCGCGAGATCGTGCGCATCGTGCGCCGGATCGCCCAGTACTTCTACCCGCAGCGCCAGACCCAGGTGATGAACGAGGGCTGGGCGACCTTCTGGCACTACACCCTGATCAACCACCTCTACGACGAGGGGCTGGTGGGCGACGGCTTCATGATGGAGTTCCTGCAGTCGCACACCGGGGTGATCTATCAGCCGGAGTTCGACAAGCCCTACTTCAACGGCATCAACCCCTATGCGCTGGGTTTCGCGATGATGCGCGACATCCGTCGCATCTGCGAGGCGCCGACCGACGAGGACCGCGAGTGGTTCCCCGACATCGCCGGTGGCGACTGGCTGCAGGTGCTCGACTTCGCCATGCGCAACTTCAAGGACGAGAGCTTCATCGCCCAGTACCTGTCACCGCGGTTGATGCGCGAGTTCCATCTCTTCGCGGTGCGTGACGACGACCGTGAGGAGCAGCTCGAGGTCACCGCGATCCACGAGGAGCAGGGCTATCGGGCGCTGCGCCAGGCCCTCGCCGAGCAGTACAACCTCGGCAGTCGCGAACCCAATGTGCAGGTCTATCACGTCGACCGGCGCGGTGATCGCTCGCTGACCCTGCGTCACTTCCGGCACAACCGTCGCCCGCTCGACGAATCGGCCGAAGAGGTGCTGCGTCACGTGCATCGGCTCTGGGGCTTCAAGGTCAGGCTCGAGTCGGTCGACGAGCAGGGGCGGGTACAGCTCGTCGGCGAGTGCCCCTGAGCGCTGCATGACTGGGGGCGGGCGGCCTGGATGGACGTCCGCGCAAGGACGTTCGATCCGTTTCGCAGGTATCCGATGGCGCGCTGGCGCATCCTCCCATTCGGGCTGTTGCTCTTCCTCCTCCACGCCTCGCCGCTGGCCGCTGGGTCCTGGCCGGCGCTCGATGCCGCCCTGGCCGAGACCTCGCCCCTGCCCGAGGGGCGCCGGATGTATGCTCCCAGACTGCTCGCCGTCTTCTATGCCGCGCGTGACCATCGTCCGGTGTGGACCTCGCGGGCGCGGGTCGGCTCGCTCGCCCGGCTGCTCGCCGGGGTCGAGCGCGAGGGCTTCTCGCCGGAAGACTTCCATCTCGCGACGCTCGCCCGTCTGACCGTTGCGCCGCCGCGTGACGAACGGGCGCGGGTCGGGCTGGAGCTGTTGCTGAGCGATGCGCTGCTGCGCTATGTCCATCACACCCGCTACGGCAAGCTCGACCCGGTACAGGTCGCGCCCGGGCACAATGATCGCGCGCCGGTCGCGGCGGCGCAGATCCTCGCCGACATGCGCCTGGCGCTCGCCGCCGAGGACATGGCCGAGGCCCTGGCCGGACGCTTCTCGCTGCCCTTCTGGTATCGCGATCTGCGCCGCGCCTTGCGCGACTATGTCGCCCAGGACCACCTGCTCGACCTGCCTCCACTGCCCGCCGGTCCGCCGCTCGGCCTCGGCAGCCGCGGCGAGCGGGTCGTCGGGGTGCGCGAGCGGGTCCGTCTGATCGCCGGCGAGTCGCTGCCGGCGGCGGGCGACGAGACGGCACGACGCTTCGATGCCGAGCTCCGCGAGGCGGTGCGCGAGTTGCAGCGGCGCTACGGGCTGGTCGACGACGGTGTGGTGGGGCCCCGGACCCTGGCGGTCCTCAACCGCCCGATCGATGCCGCGCGGATCGAGCGCGCGCTGATCAATCTGGAGCGGATGCGCTGGTTGTATGCCGAGCTGCCGCCGGACCATCTGTTCGTCGACCTGGCCGGTTATCGGGTGGTGCTGGTGCGCGGCGGCGAGGCCGTCTGGCAGACCCGGGCGATCGTCGGCAGCGTCGAGGATCAGACGCCGATGTTTCGCGATCGCATGGACCATCTGGTGATCAACCCGACCTGGACGGTGCCGGTGTCGATCCAGAAGGGGATGGGCTGGGTCTCGCAGGACTATCTGCTGGTCGATCGTCGTAGCGGGGCGGTACGACGGGGGGGCGACGCCAGCAACTATCGGCGCTATCAGCTGGTGCAGAAACCCGGCGCCGACAATGCCCTGGGGCGGGTCAAGTTCATGTTCCCCAACCGCCATGCGATCTATCTCCACGACACCCCGAGCCGCTGGCTGTTCTCGCGACGGCAGCGGACCTTCAGTCACGGCTGTATCCGGGTCGACGAGCCGCTCGAGCTGGCCACGGCGTTGCTCGAGGGGAGCGCCTGGAGCCGCGAGCGGATCGAGCGCCAGATCGCTCGCGGTCGCACCCGTCACATCCATCTCGAACGCCCCCTGCCGGTGCTGCTCTATTACCTGACGGTAAGCGCCGATGCGGCAGGCCGGCTGGTCTTTCGCGACGATGTCTATGATCGCGACCCGGCGCTGCGCGAGGCCTTCTTTGCGCCGGTGCGTGGCAGTCGTATCGACTTCGAGGGTGTCGAGGACCCGCTGCGGCTCGGCCAGGCCGGAGACGGGAGCTGAGTCCGGAGAGCCCTGCTGCGCCCCGGGGTCCCTTCGTCTTTCCTCTGTGCGCGGTTAGAATCCGGTCATATTTCGAATCCATGCCTCCCCGCTCATCGCCGCGACCCCGATGGTCGTCGGTCACGGCGCGCCCGTGCGTGTCCGCGATGGTCCGGGTGGGGCGAGACAGCAGGCGGAGGAAGGCTTTTGAACAGCAGATGGATTGGCGCGTTGGTGGCGCTGTCCCTGGCGTGCGCCGGGGCGCTGGTCGAGGCGAGCGTGAGCGAGGGGGTTGCGTCCTATTATGCCGATCGTTTCAACGGCCGGCTCACCGCGAGTGGGGTGCGGTTCGACATGCATGCCTTGACCGCGGCACATCGGACCCTGCCGTTCGGTACCCGGGTGCGGGTCAAGAACAAGGACAATGGTCGGTCGGTGGTGGTCACCATCAATGATCGGGGACCCTATATCGATGGGCGGTCGATCGATCTCTCGAAGGGCGCGGCCAAGGCGCTCGGCATGCTGCACACCGGACTGGCGCGGGTCGAGCTGCGGATCCTCGATGTCGACGAACCGGTCACGCCCTCGGGACAGACGGTGGCCGAGGCGCAGGCGGTGCTGATGGCGCTGTTCTGATCGAGCCGCTGCGACGCCTCCCGGCGGCGCCGGGGCGGCGTCGCGATCAGTATCCCGCGCCGCGCAGCTCGAAGCGCTCGAAGCGCTCGGTGGGGAGTTCGGTGACGAGCTGGCGCAGGGCGGTGGCGGGCAGTTCGCGCAGCCCCGGGTCGAGGCTCAGGGTCGCGTCGCAGCGCTGCAGACAGTAGTCGCGCACGCCGGCCTCGGCGAGTGCCGTGACCAGGGGGGCGAGTTGCTCCAGCCCCCAGCCCGGCGGGACCGTGGTGCGGACCTCCAGTGCCACCTCGGAGGCGAGCAGCAGTGCGAGACTCTCCCACGCCGGTTCGCCCGAGCCGATCACCCCGGTGAGCGCCGGGTAGTCGTCGGCGAGCGCCTTGATGTCGAGCGCGACCCAGTCGACCAGCGGCAGGATCCGCCGCAGTCGTTGCGGGTAGGCGCCGCCGGTGTGCAGCCCGACCTTGAAGCCGAGCGCGCGTGCGGCGCGCATCGCCGCGCCGAGCGCGCCCTGCACGGTCGGCTCGCCGCCGCTGAACACCACCGCGTCGAGCAGTCCTCGGCGATCCTCCAGGAAGTCCATCACCTGATCCCAGGCAATCGTCTCCCCGTCGCCCGCGTCCTGCTCGAGCAGGTGGCCGTTGTGACAGTAGCGACAGCGCCAGGGGCAGCCCTGACAGTAGATCACCGCAGCCAGCTCACCCGGGTAGTCGATGGTGGTCAGCGGGGTCAGGCCGCCGACGCGCAGCGCGTCGGCTTCGGCTCGGTCGTGCATGCCGGGGTCAGGCCGCGGCGCGCTCACTGTCCTTGCGATCGGTGGGGTTCTCGGTGAAGTAGCGACGCTGGGCGTGCTCGGCGCGCTTGCCGCCGTTGAACGCCGAGACCGGACGGTGATAGCCCATCACGCGGGTCCAGACCTCGCACTGAGTGCGCTCTTCGGGCTTGAGTTCGATGTTGGTGTCGGTCATTGCGTGGAGAT
>NZ_RHFJ01000089.1:0-8717 GCF_003718675.1 Marichromatium sp. AB32 | reverse complement strand
TTCACCCGGGGCGAGCGAGGGGTTCAGACGCGCTCGACGGCCAGCGCAACCCCCTGACCACCGCCGATGCACAGGGTCGCCAGACCCTTGCGGGCCTCGCGCCGACGCATCTCGTAGAGCAGGCTGACCAGCACCCGGGCGCCGGAGGCGCCGATCGGATGACCGAGCGCGATCGCCCCGCCGTTGACGTTGACCTTGTCGAGATCCCAGCCCATCTCCTGGTTGACCGACATCGCCTGGGCGGCGAAGGCCTCGTTGGCCTCGATCAGGTCGAGTTCGGCCGGGGTCCAGCCCGCCTTCTCCAGGCACTTGTTGGAGGCCGGGATGGGACCGGTCCCCATGATCTTGGGGTCGACGCCGGCGCTGGCGAAGGCGACCAGTCGCGCCATCGGGGTCAGCCCCAGCGCCGCGGCGGTCGATGCCCGCATCACCACCACCATCGCCGCGCCATCGTTGATCCCCGAGGCATTGCCGGCGGTCACCGTCCCCTCGCGATCGAAGGCCGGGCGCAGCCGCCCGAGCTTCTCGGCGGTGGTGCCGGCGCGCGGGAACTCGTCACGGTCGAAGACCAGCGGCTCGCCCTTGCGCTGCGGGATGCTCACCGGAACGATCTCGTCGGTGAAGCGCCCGGCCTCGATCGCCGCCTCGGCCTTGCGCTGCGAGTCGGCGGCGAAGGCGTCCTGCGCCTCGCGGGTGAAACCGTACTGCCTGGCGATGTTCTCCGCGGTCATGCCCATGTGGCACTGATCGAAGGCATCGGTCAGTCCATCGACCAGCATGGTGTCCTTGAGCTTCCAGTCACCCATGCGCTGGCCGTCGCGCGAGCGCGGCAGCACGTGCGGCGACTGGCTCATGCTCTCCTGTCCACCGGCGATCACGACCTCGGCGTCGCCACAGGCGACCGCCTGCATCGCCAGGTGGACGGCCTTGAGACCACTGCCGCAGACCTTGTTGATGGTCATCGCCGACACCCCATGCGGCAGCCCGGCATTGAGCGCGGTCTGGCGCGCCGGGTTCTGTCCGACGCCGGCGGCGAGCACCTGACCGAGCACCACCTCGTCGACCCGCTGCGGATCGAGTCCGGTGCGCGCCAGCAGTGCCTTGAGCACGACCGTGCCCAGTTCCGTGGCCGGCAGGGAGGAGAGACTGCCGCCGAAGTTGCCGACGGCGGTACGTCCGGCGTCGACAATGACGATATCTTCACTCATCGTGTATACGCTCTCTCGCTTGGATTGATCGATTAGGTCGGGCGAATGGTTGTGAATACCGGCAACCGCCGGTCGAAGCACCGTTGCGCAATGACCGCCGGATTGCAACCCCCGCGAGCCTGTACTATCCGGTTCAGGACACGAGGCGATGCGCCGGTCCGGTTTCAAAGGGGATTCTACGCACCTTTGTTGCAGTGCACAAATCAGCATGCTAACGTTCGTTCAAACCCGATCCTGAGGAAGGCAATAGCATGAGTAAGGGCATCTTTTTCGACGATGACTGGCTCGAACTGCAGCGCAAGTACTGGGATGGCTGGACCGAGATGAGCCGCAAGGCGATGGGCGCGACGGAACACGCCAAGCCGACCAACGCCTGGTCGGAGGCGGTCGAGCAATGGTGGCGGGCGATGTCGCCCGCGGCCCCGGAAAACACCCGCGCCTTCATGGACAAGCTGATCGAACAGGGTCAGACCCTGTTCGGGCTGGGTGAACAGTTCGTCAACGGCGGTGGCGACAGCAAAGACCCGATGAGCACCTGGCTCAAGGCCATGGAGGAGATGCAGCGGCGCTTCAGCGGCGGTCTCGACGGCGGCAACGAGGCGATGCAGCGGATGAGCGCGTTCTGGGAGCTGCCGCTCGACAACTGGCAGCGGATGATGTCCTCGCTCTCGCCGGTCCCGGGCGACTTCCTGCGCAACATGCCACACGACCAGCTCAGGGACCGTCTCGATCAGGCGCTCTCGGCGCCGGGGCTCGGCTACACCCGCGAGGAGCAGGCACAGTACCAGGAGCTACTGCGCTGCTCGATGGACTATCAGTCGGCACTGCAGGAATACACCGGGTTCTACAGCCGGCTCGGGATGAAGTCGGTCGAGCGCATGGGCAGCTTCATCCAGGGCGTGGTCGAGTCCGGCAAGAGCATCGATTCGGCCCGCGCGCTCTACGACAACTGGGTGGGGTGCTGCGAGAGCGTCTATGCCGAGGAGGTCGCCACCCCCGAGTACGCACGCATCCACGGTCGGCTGATCAACGCCCAGATGCGGTTCAAGAAGCGCATGTCGGTGATCGTCGACGAGAACCTCGGCGCACTGAACATGCCCACCCGCAGCGAGCTGCGCACCCTGCAGGACCGGCTGCAGGAGACCCGCCGTGAGAACAAGCAGCTGCGCTGCCGCCTGCACCAGCTCGAGAAGCGGGTGGAGGCCGCGCTCGGCGAGCCGGCGAAGGAGCCGGCCACCGCGCTCAAGCGCACCCCGGCGACGCGCAAGACCACGGCGCGCAAGAAGACCACCGCCAAACCGACCACGAGCAGCTGACCGAGTCGCCCCGCCGACGCAGCCGCGCGCACCCGCCGCACACTGAGAGGAACGAGATCGTGATCCCCATCGATATCCGACCCGACAAGCTCGCCCAGGAGATGCTCGACTACAATCGCAAGCTCGGCCAGGGCATGGAGAACCTGATCAGCGCCGGCGAGATCGACACCGGCGTGACCCCCAAGGAGGCGGTCTATCAGGAGGACAAGCTGACCCTCTACCGCTATCAGGCACCTGAGGGCACGGCGCGCCAACCGATCCCGCTGCTGGTGGTCTACGCCCTGGTCAACCGCCCCTACATGACCGACATCCAGGAGGATCGCTCGACCATCAAGGGGCTGCTCGCCACCGGGCAGGACGTCTATCTGATCGACTGGGGCTATCCCGATCAGGCCGATCGCGCGCTGACCCTCGACGACTACATCAACGGCTATATCGACCGCTGCGTCGACCACATCCGCGAGACCCACGACATCGACCGCGTCAACATCCTCGGCATCTGCCAGGGCGGCGCCTTCAGCCTGATGTACACCTCGCTCCACCAGGACAAGGTCAACAACCTGGTCACCATGGTCACCCCGGTCGACTTCCAGACCCCGGACAACCTGCTCTCGGCCTGGGTGCAGGACGTCGATGTCGACCTCGCCGTCGACACCATGGGCAACATCCCGGGCGAGCTGCTCAACTGGACCTTCCTCTCGCTCAAGCCGTTCAGCCTGACCGGGCAGAAATACATCAACATGGTCGACCTGCTCGACGACCCGCGCAAGGTGAAGAACTTCCTGCGCATGGAGAAGTGGATCTTCGACAGCCCCGATCAAGCCGGCGAGACCTTCCGCCAGTTCATCAAGGACTTCTACCAGCGCAACGGCTTCATCAACGGCGGCGTGCGGATCGGCGAGGACGAGATCGATCTGGCCCGGATCAGCTGCCCGGTGCTCAACATCTACGCCCTGCAGGACCACCTGGTGCCGCCGGATGCCTCACGCGCGCTCAAGGGCCTGGTCGGCAGCGAGGACTACACCGAGCTGGCCTTCCCCGGCGGCCACATCGGCATCTATGTCAGCGGCAAGGCGCAGAAGGAGGTCACCCCGGCGATCGGCGACTGGCTCAACGCCCGGACCTGAGTCACCGCCATCGAGCGCGACAGGCACCCTTCTGAACAGGGGCCTGTCGCGGCTGGCGGCGGATCGCTGGAGTCGCGTCGGTTGGGTTGCCGCCTTTCGGCACCCCAACGCCAGCGTCAGCGCCTGCCGACGGCGCCGGTGCAGAAACCAATGGACTCGCACACACGCCCCGGCCTCAGCCGCACATCTTCGCCCCCTTAGCGTGCTGTGGGGCTTTGCGGTTCAATCCCGCGACTGGCGACTGGCAACTGGCAACTGGCAACTGGCAACTGGCAACTGGCAACTGGCAACTGGCAACTGATTCAACCCTGGACATAGAAGTAACGCCAGCTCAGGCCACTGGCCCGAGTCAACAGATCGAGCAGCGCCGGGGTCGGCACCGCCTCGCCGGGGAACACCGCCTCGACCTCCACGAAGGTCCGCCCGAACCCGCCCCGTCGCCCCCAGTCCCACCCCCAGGGTGGTCGGACCACACCACAACCGTCGCAACGCCAACCGCTGCGCGGCTGGCTGTGCCACAACTCCAGTCGACGCGGCCAGTCCTCCAGCCGCGAGCGGCATTCATGACAGCGCGGCGCCCGGGTGTTGTGCCCCAGGCAGGGGCGCGCCCGCGCACTCGGGCGCGGGATCCCGACCCGGCACCAGGGCCCCTCGCCCTCACCCGTCGGATCGATCCGCACCGCGCAACCGGCAAAGCTCACCAGCGCCAGGAAATCATCACCGACCCGGTAGATCGGTCGCCCCGGCCACAGCGGCGCACCGATGAAGCCGGCCTCGGTCAATTGACCGACCAACAGCCGCATCCCTGGACGACCACGCGGATCGGTCGGGGTCAGCACCAGCCGACCGACACCGGCAGCGGGGCGCGATCCGTTGGCCGCGGCGTGAACGTGGGGGACAGCGGCGGATTCTCGATCAAGCATGGCACGACCCTCCAGAGATGGCGAAATCACGGCAACCGCGTGAATTCGCGGTTGAAATCATGGCGTCCTTTCTATAGCTTCGAGTGACATTCACTGCTGGGGGTGTCCGCGCCGATTCGCGGGCGGCGACCGCGAGATCCGCGGCGCGCGCCGGGGCCGGAACGGGCTGAGAAGAGACCCTTCGAACCTGACCCGGATCATGCCGGCGCAGGAAAGCAGGCAATGGAGCCGACGGCGATCCTGCGGCACCCCACCCGGTGCCCGCGCCCGACCCGCTCCAACCATGCCGCACACCTGCCCGACGGCGCTCGCCAACATCCATGCGGCGCATCGAGGTCGACCCGCAGCCCATGCTGGCCGAGCCAGCAATCGCGTGGAGCCCAGCGCCCCGCTCCAGTCCTGAGGAAACCCGATGAGCGCCATTCCAGAAGACTTCGTCCACAAGACCGCGCAACTCTCCGAGGCCGCGACCCGCCCTTTCCCGAATTCGCGCAAGGTCTATGTCACCGGCTCGCGTCCCGATCTGCGCGTGCCCATGCGCGAGGTCGCCCAGAGTCCGACGCTCACCAGCGGCGAGCCGGAGGAGAATCCGCCGATCCCGGTCTACGACACCTCGGGGCCCTATACCGACCCGAATGCCAGCATCGATCTGATGGCCGGCCTGCCCGATCTGCGTTCGGGCTGGATCGAGGCGCGGGGCGACACCGAGCAGCTCGACGGTCCGACCTCGGCCTTCGGTCGCGCCCGTCAGAGTGATCCAGCGCTGGCCCACCTGCGTTTCGAACATCTGCGTACCCCCCGCCGCGCTAAGCCCGGCCAGACCATCACCCAGATGGCCTATGCCCGCCGCGGCATCATCACCCCGGAGATGGAGTTCGTCGCGATCCGCGAGAACATGCGGCTCGACGAACTGCGCGCCGATCCGCGCTATGCCAAGCTGCTGCGCCAGCACCCCGGCAACGCCTTCGGCCAGCCGCTGCCCGAGCAGATCACCCCGGAGTTCGTGCGCGATGAGGTGGCGCGCGGTCGCGCGGTGATCCCGGCCAACATCAACCACCCTGAGGTGGAGCCGATGATCATCGGTCGCAACTTCCGGGTGAAGATCAACACCAATATCGGTAACTCGGCCACCACCTCATCGATCGAGGAAGAGGTCGAGAAGATGGTGTGGTCGGCGCGCTGGGGTGGCGACACCCTGATGGACCTGTCGACCGGCAAGAACATCCACGAGACCCGCGAGTGGATCCTGCGCAACTCGCCGGTGCCGATCGGCACCGTGCCCATCTACCAGGCGCTGGAGAAGGTCGATGGCCGTCCCGAGGAGCTGACCTGGGAGCTGGTGCGCGACACCCTGATCGAGCAGGCCGAGCAGGGCGTCGACTACTTCACCATCCACGCCGGGCTGCTGCTACGCTACATCCCGCTGACCGCCGATCGGGTCACCGGCATCGTCTCGCGTGGCGGCTCGATCCTCGCCAAGTGGTGTCTGGCGCACCACCAGGAGAACTTCCTCTACACCAACTTCGAGGAGCTGTGCGAGATCCTGCGCACCTATGACGTCGCCGTCAGCCTCGGCGACGGGCTGCGTCCGGGCTCGCTCGCCGACGCCAACGACCGCGCCCAGTTCGCCGAGCTCGAAACCCTCGGCGAGCTGACCAAGCGCGCCTGGGAGCACGACGTGCAGGTGATGATCGAGGGCCCCGGTCACGTGCCGCTACAGATGATCCAGGAGAACGTCACCAAGGAGCTGGTCGACTGCTTCGAGGCGCCCTTCTACACCCTCGGCCCGCTGATCACCGACATCGCGCCGGCCTACGACCACATCACCTCGGGTATCGGCGCGGCCAACATCGGCTGGTACGGCACCGCCATGCTCTGCTACGTCACCCCCAAGGAACACCTCGGCCTGCCCGACAAGGAGGACGTGCGCAGCGGCATCATCACCTACAAGATCGCCGCCCACGGCGCCGATCTCGGCAAGGGCCTACCGGGCGCGCAGATCCAAGACAACGCGCTGAGCAAGGCGCGCTTCGAGTTCCGCTGGGAGGATCAGTTCAACCTCTCGCTCGATCCCGAGCGCGCGCGCGAGTTCCACGACCGCACCCTGCCGCACGATTCGCACAAGGTCGCCCACTTCTGCTCGATGTGCGGACCGCACTTCTGTTCGATGAAGATCACCCAGGACGTGCGCGAATACGCCAACAGCCAGAAGATCGAGGACCTCGACCAGGCGGTCGAGAGCGGCATGCAGGAGAAGGCCCGCGAGTTCCGCGAGGCCGGCGCCGAGCTCTACAAGGAGGTCTGAGCCCGACGCCTGCCCGCCCCATTGCGGGGCGGGCGCCCGATCCGCCGCGCACGGACCGGGGTTCATACCCTTCCCCCCGGCGATCACCGCCGGGGTCGGTTCACTCAGCCCTCGAGGCCGCAGGCCTCGGCCACCGCCTCGACCACCTCGCGCTGCACCTCTTCGGTGAGATAGGGGTGCATCGGCAGGCTGATCACACGCTCGGCCACCTCGGCACTGACCGGTGTCGCCGGCGCTCCCGGGACATGGAACACCGGCTGCTCGTTGAGCGGCACCGGATAGTGCACCGCGGTGGGGATGTCGCGCGCCTTGAGTGCCTCGGCCACCGCCTCGCGATCCGCCACCTGCAGGGTGTACTGGGCATAGACCGAGGTGTTGTCGGGAGCGATCGAGGGGGTCAGCACACCGCTCTCGCCGGGCTCGGCGGTCGTTCCCGCGCCGCGCGCGCGCAGCAGTTCGCTGTAGCGTGCACCCAGTCGACCACGGGCCTCGACCTCATCGGGGAAGATCGCCAGCTTGGATTGCAGCACCGCCGCCTGCATGGTGTCGAGACGACCATTGATGCCGAGACGCGGATGGTAGTAACGACGCGACTGGCCGTGATTGCGCACCTCGCGCAGCTGGCGCGCCAGATCGGCATCATTGGTGAAACAGGCACCCGCATCGCCATAGGCGCCGAGCGGCTTGGCCGGGAAGAAGGAGGTGCAACCGATGGTCGAGAGCCCACAGGAGCGCTTGCCCTTGTAGGTCGCGCCGAAGCTCTGCGCCGCGTCCTCGATCACCGCCAGATTATGTGCCTCGGCCACGGCATTGACCGCATCCATGTCGGCGCACTGGCCATAGAGCGAAACCGGCATGATCGCACGGGTACGGCCGGTGATCGCATCCTCCAGCGCATTGGGATCGATGTTATAGGTCACCGGGTCGATGTCGACGAACACCGGGCGGGCACCGAGCAGAGCGATCATCTCGGCGGTGGCGATGAAGGTGAAGGGACTGGTGATGACCTCGTCACCACGCCCGATCTCGAGCGCCATCATCGCCGCGAGCAGCGCATCGGTCCCACTCGACAACCCGACGCAGTGCTCGACCCCGACAAAGGTCGCAAGCTCTTCCTCGAGCGCCTGGACCTCGGGGCCCATGATGTACTGACCGTGACTCAGAACCGCGTCGATACGGCTCCGAACGTCCTGCTCGATGCGCGCGTACTGCGTTTTCAGATCGATGAATTGCATTCAACTCGCCTTTGATTTCGGGTGCAGAAGGACCAGTTCACCGCGCCGGTGCTACCCTCGAATGGCTCTGCACGACAACGGCAGGCATCACGGCACGGGCGATTGATCGTTGTGCTTGAATCCTAACCCAATTGCGTGACGAGGGTAACGAGCGGCCAGCGGCCAGCGGCCAGCGGCCAGCGGCCAGCGGCCAGGAGATTGAACCGCAAAGGCGCCCAGGGCGCGAAGGGTTTTGAATGAGGGAGGCGGTCGACGTCCGGCGCACAGCCCCGTCGGTTGGGTTGCCGGCTTTTACCAGCGTCAACGTCTGCTGAGAACGGCAATCGGCGCCGGGACAGGAACCGAACGCTGGCCACGCACTCGCACGCGCCGCGGCGTCAGCCGCACATCCCCGACTCCCCTTGGCGTTCTTTGGGTCTTTGCGGTTCAATCTTTCCGGCTGGCGGCTGGCGGCTGGCGGCTGGCGGCTGGCGGCTTTTTTCGGCGCACAAAGTAAAACCCCCGAGCACAGGGTGCTCGGGGGTTTTGGGATAAGGTCCTGGCAGTGACCTACTTTCGCATGGGGAGGCCCCACACTATCATCGGCGAGGTCCTGTTTCACTT
>NZ_RHFJ01000088.1:0-8955 GCF_003718675.1 Marichromatium sp. AB32 | reverse complement strand
AGACGCCGGTCGAGGACAGCGCCCCCGAGGGCGAGCAGCAGGTCGCCCCCGACGAGCCGGCGGCGCCGAGCGCCGAGGAGCTCGGCGCGGCGCTGGCCGAGGCGGCCGAGGCGCGCGCCGAGGCCGAGAGGCTGCGCGAGCAACTGCTGCGCGCCCACGCCGAGGGCGAGAATCTCAAGCGGCGTCACGCCAACGAGCTGGAGAAGGCGCACAAGTTCGCCCTCGACGGCTTCGTGCGCGAGCTGCTGGGGGTGCGCGACAGTCTCGAACTGGGGCATCAGGCGGCGCAGGATGAGGGCGCCGATGTCGCCAAGCTGCGCGAGGGTACCGAGCTGACGCTGAAGTTGCTCGGCGACGTGATGGACAAGTTCGGGGTGGCGCAGGTCGACCCGATCGATCAGCCCTTCGACCCCGAGTTCCATCAGGCGATGTCGATGCAGCCGCGCGAGGATGTCGCGCCGAACACCGTGGTGGGGGTGATCCAGAAGGGCTACATGCTCAATGGCCGCCTGGTGCGCCCGGCGCTGGTGCTGGTCTCCCAGCAGCCCGCCTGAGCATCGCTTGAACGCCCTGGGGGGCTCCCCCAACTGATCGAACAGCCAGGCGCCAAGGCGCCATACGACACAATTCGGAGACGATAGTCATGGGAAAAATCATCGGTATCGACCTCGGCACCACCAACTCCTGCGTGGCGGTGATGGAGGGCGACAGCGTCAAGGTCATCGAGAACGCCGAGGGTGATCGCACCACCCCCTCGATCATCGCCTACACCAACGACGGTGAGGTGCTCGTCGGCCAGTCGGCCAAGCGTCAGTCGGTCACCAACCCGACCAACACCCTGTTCGCGGTCAAGCGTCTGATCGGCCGCCGCTTCGACGACTCGGTCGTCAGCAAGGACAAGGACATGGTCCCCTACAAGATCGTCAAGGCCGACAACGGCGACGCCTGGGTCGAGGTCAGCGGCAAGAAGATGGCGCCGCCGGAGATCTCGGCCAAGGTGCTGCAGAAGATGAAGAAGACCGCCGAGGACTATCTCGGCGCCGAGGTCACCGAGGCGGTGATCACCGTCCCGGCCTACTTCAACGACTCGCAGCGTCAGGCCACCAAGGACGCCGGTCGCATCGCCGGGCTCGATGTCAAGCGCATCATCAACGAGCCGACCGCCGCGGCCCTGGCCTACGGCATGGACAAGCAGCGCGGCGACCAGAAGATCGCCGTCTACGACCTCGGTGGCGGCACCTTCGACATCTCGATCATCGAGATCGCCGAGATCGAGGGCGAGCACCAGTTCGAGGTGCTCTCGACCAATGGTGACACCTTCCTCGGCGGCGAGGACTTCGACCTGCGCATCATCGACCACCTGGTCGAGTCCTTCAAGAAGGAGCAGGGCGTCGATCTGCGCAACGATCCGCTGGCGCTGCAGCGTCTCAAGGAGGCCGCCGAGAAGGCCAAGATCGAGCTGTCCTCGAGCCAGCAGACCGACATCAACCTGCCCTACATCACCGCCGACCAGAGCGGTCCCAAGCACCTCAACCTCAAGCTCACCCGCGCCAAGCTCGAGTCGCTGGTCGAGGAGCTGGTCGATCGCACCATCGCGCCCTGCCGCACCGCGCTGAAGGACGCCGGTCTCACCGCCGGCGAGATCGACGAGGTGATCCTGGTCGGTGGCCAGACCCGCATGCCCAAGGTCCAGGCCAAGGTCGAGGAGTTCTTCGGCAAGACCCCGCGCCGTGACGTCAACCCCGACGAGGCGGTGGCCATCGGTGCCTCGATCCAGGGCGGCGTGCTCGGCGGCGAGGTCAAGGACGTGCTGCTGCTCGACGTCACCCCGCTGTCGCTCGGCATCGAGACCCTCGGCGGCGTGATGACCAAGCTCATCGAGAAGAACACCACCATCCCGACCTCCGCCGGTCAGGTGTTCTCCACCGCCGACGACAACCAGACCGCGGTCACCGTGCACGTGCTCCAGGGCGAGCGCGAGCGTGCCGCGAGCAACAAGTCGCTGGGTCGCTTCGACCTCTCCGACATCCCGCCGGCGCCGCGCGGCGTGCCGCAGATCGAGGTCAAGTTCGACATCGACGCCAACGGCATCCTCAACGTCTCGGCCAAGGACAAGGCCACCGGCAAGGAGCAGTCGATCGTCATCAAGGCCTCCTCCGGTCTGTCCGACGACGAGATCGAGCGTATGGTCAAGGACGCCGAGGCCCACGCCGAGGACGACCGTCACTTCCAGGAGCTGGTCGCCGCGCGCAACCAGGCCGACACCATGATCCACGCGACCCGCAAGTCGATGGAGCAGCTCGGTGACAAGGTCGAGAGCGGCGAGCGCGAGTCGATCGAGAGCGCCATCAAGGACCTCGAGGAGGCCATGGGTGGCGAGGACAAGGAGCGCATCGAGGCGCTGACCAAGACCCTCGGCGAGTCCTCGGCGAAGATGGCCGAGCGACTCTACGCCCAGAACGCCGAGGCCGGCGGCGGCGAGGCCGGCGCCGAGGGTGGCGCGGACGCCCAGTCTTCCGGCGCCAAGGGCGGTGCCGACGATGTGGTCGACGCCGAGTTCGAAGAAGTCAAAGACGACAAGAAGTGAGGTGAGCGGCCGCTAAGCGGCCGCCTCGACCTTTGTGGCGAAAGCGTACCGACGTTCTGCGTCCGTGCGCTTTCTGCTTATGAACACGTCCGAGGCTGGCGTGCTGCGGCTGGAATGAATCAATGTCAAAACGCGACTACTACGAAGTCCTCGGTGTTCAGCGCAACGCCAGCGAGGCCGATCTCAAGAAGGCCTTTCGCCGCTTGGCGATGAAGTATCATCCCGACCGCAACGGCGGCGCGGATGCCGAGACCAAGTTCAAGGAGGCCAAGGAGGCCTACGACGTCCTCAGCGACGCCAAGAAACGCTCGGCCTACGACCAGTTCGGCCATGCCGGGGTCGAAGGCGGTCCGGGCGGCTTCGGCGGCGCCGGTGACTTCGGCGGCGCCGGCTCCTTCTCCGACATCTTCGGCGACGTCTTCGGCGACATCTTCGGCGGTCGTGCCGGGGGCGGCGGGCGCCGCGCCCAGCGCGGGGTCGACCTGCGCTACGACCTCAGCCTGACGCTCGAGGAGGCGGTCAACGGCAAGGATGTCAGCATCCGCATCCCCACCCAGGTCGATTGTCAGTTCTGCGGCGGCAGCGGCGCCAAGCCCGGCACCAAGCCCAAGACCTGTCCCACCTGCGGCGGTGTCGGTCAGGTGCGCATGCAGCAGGGCTTCTTCTCCATCCAGCAGACCTGTCCCGAGTGTCGCGGCACCGGGCACGTGATCGAGGAGCCCTGCTCGCACTGTCGTGGCCAGGGCCGGGTGCAGGAGGAGAAGACGCTGTCGGTGAAGATCCCCGCAGGCGTCGACACCGGTGATCGCATCCGCCTCGCCGGCGAGGGCGATCGCGGCGAACTCGGCGGTCCGCCCGGCGATCTCTACGTCCAGGTGCAGGTGCAGCCGCACCCGATCTTCACCCGCGAGGACAGCAACCTCTACTGCCAGGTGCCGATCGGCTTCGTCGCCGCCGCGCTCGGCGGCGAGCTGGAGGTGCCGACGCTCGACGGCAAGGTGATGCTGAAGATCCCCGCCGGCACCCAGACCGGCAAGATGTTCCGGGTCCGCGGCAAGGGCGTGAAGCCGGTGCGCGGCGGCCCGGTCGGCGATCTCATCTGCAAGGTGGTGATCGAGACCCCGGTCAACCTCACCGAGCGTCAGCAGGAACTGCTGCGGGACTTCGAGGAGAGCGTCCGCGAGGGCGGCTCGCGCCACAACCCGCAATCGCACTCCTGGCTCGACGGGGTCAAGAGCTTCTTCGAGAAGATGGGGCTCTAGGCCCGGCACTCGCCGCACCGCGCCGCGCGCGGTGCGTCATCCGCCAACAAGGACATCCTTCACATGACAGACATCAGGATCGCAGTGGCCGGTGCCGGCGGGCGCATGGGACGCGCGCTGGTACAGGCCGTCACCGAGGCCGAGGGCGTGGTGCTCGGCGCCGCCACCGAGCGCGCGGGCAGTTCGCTGCTCGGCACCGATGCCGGTGAGCTGGCCGGGGTCGGCGCGCTCGGCGTGACCCTCGTTGCCGAGCTGGCGACGGTGCTCGACGACTTCGACGTGCTCATCGACTTCACCGCGCCGGCGGCCACGCTCGCCCATCTCGAACTCTGCCGCGGCGCCGGCAAGCGCATGGTGATCGGCACCACCGGCTTCGACGAGGCCGGGCGCGCGGCGATTGCCGCGGCCGCCGAGTCGATCGGCATCGTCTTCGCGCCGAACATGAGCGTCGGCGTCAACCTGACCTTCAAGCTGCTCGACATCGCCGCGCGGGTGCTCGGCGACGAGGTCGACATCGAGATCATCGAGGCCCATCACCGTCACAAGGTCGATGCCCCCTCGGGCACCGCGCTGCGCATGGGCGAGGTGGTGGCCGAGGCGCTCGGGCGCGATCTCGACGAGGTCGCCGTCTACGGGCGCGAGGGTCACACCGGCGCGCGCGAGCGCCGTACCATCGGCTTCGAGACCATCCGCGCCGGCGATGTGGTCGGCGAGCACAGCGTCTGGTTCGCCGCCGAGGGCGAGCGCGTGGAGATCGCCCACAAGGCCTCCAGCCGCATGACCTTCGCCAGCGGTGCGGTGCGTGCCGCCGGTTGGATCGGCGCGCGCTCGCGCGGCCAGTTCGACATGCAGGACGTGCTCGGGCTGCGCGATTACTGAGTCGCCCGTCGCCCCGCCGCCGGCGGGGCGACGCCCCGGCTCAGTCCTGACAGGAGTAGCCGAAGGCGATCAGCCCTTCCTCCAGGTCGTCGGCGACCATCGGGTGGACCAGCAGATAGGCCGCCGCGCGCAGCGAATACTCGCCGATGGCGTCATCGACCGCCGTCTCCCAGTCCTCCAGCTCGTAGTCGCCGCGCCCCAGCCACATCAGCGCCACCAGCTCGGCACGCTGACGCTGGCTCATCTCGGCGATGGCCTCGGTCATCGCCACCAGCGCCATGTCGTCGCTGTGGTCGGCGAGCATCTGCAGTCCCCAGTCCTCGGTCGGGCTCGAGGGGACGTCCGGCAGCACCACCTCCTCCTTGGCCTGGAACTCGCGGACCTTGCCGATGATCTGGCACAGGGTCTGGGGTTGGATGTGAAGCTTGCTCATCGATCTCCTCGCTCTCGACGGAGTCCGGCCGCGGGATGCGGTGCGTCGTCGAATGGCCAGTGTACACCGCCGCGCCGGGGTGGTGGCGCGCCGTCTCCGTCCCCATCTGCCCTGCAATGATCACTGCACGAGAGAGCCCCCGGATGTCCCCCTCGTCGCTCGCCCGCCGGCTGCTGCCCTGGTTGCTGGCGCTGATGCTGTGGGGCTGCGCCAGCGCTCCCGAGACCGGGCGCAGCCAGCTGATGCTGATCGATCACGCCGAGGAGGCCAGGCTCGGCGCCCGTGGCTTCGCGCAGATCAAGCGCGAGCTGCCGCGCGCCCGCGACCGTGCCGCGCAGGCGCGCGTCGAGCGCATCGGGCGGCGTATCGCCCGGGTCGTCGAGCTGCCCGGGGCGCGCTGGGAGTTCGTGCTGTTCGAGGACCCCAGCCCCAACGCCTTCGCCCTGCCGGGCGGCAAGGTCGGGATCAACACCGGCATCCTGCCGATCGCCCGCACTGATGCCGGGCTGGCCACGGTGATGGCCCACGAGATCGCCCATGTGGTGGCCCGTCACGGCGCCGAGCAACGCTCCCAGGAGATGCTCGCCGGGCTCGGCGCCGGGCTGCTCTCGGCGGTGCTCGGCGCCCAGGGCGTGCCGGGTAGCGACCTGGCGGTACAGGCCTATGGCGTCGGCGCCCAGCTCGGGGTGATCCTGCCCTATTCGCGTGCCCACGAACTCGAGGCCGACCGTCTGGGGCTCTTCTACATGGCCCGCGCCGGCTACGATCCGCGCGAGGCGATCGCCTTCTGGCAGCGTTTCCAGGCCGCCAGCCGGGGCAGGGCGGCACCGCCCGAGTTCCTCAGCACCCACCCGGTCGACACCACCCGTCTCGCGCAGCTGCGCGAGCTGCTGCCCGAGGCCGAGGCGATCTATGTGTGGAAGGCGCGCTGAGCGACGAGGCTGGTACGCCGCCCGGCTGCCGATCCTGGCGCTGGTCGGGCTGCTCGGCGGTTGCGAGGCGCCCCCGCCCCCCGTCGAGCAGGATGCTGCGCTGCTCGCCGGGGCCGCCGCGCTGCTCGCCCCCGGCGCGGTGCCGGGTCCGCTGGACCTGCCCGCCGATCATGGCGCCCATCCGTCCCAGGGGCTGGAGCTGTGGCGGCTCCAGGCGCGGGTCGAGGAGGCCGATGGACGGGCGCATCTGCTCACCCTGGGGGTCGTCCGCCTGACCCTGGCGACACCGCCCGATCCTCCGCTCTCGGCCTGGCGCGGCGATCGGCTGCTGTGGGGCTGGTCGCAGCGGCTGGGGCCGGTCGGGGTCGCGTTCGAGCAGCGCCGCGCCCGCGCCGTGCTCGGGCTGGCCGGGGCAACGGCGGACCCGCCGCGGGTGTGGGTGCGCGACTGGACGCTCGACCTCGGGCCGGGGCGCCCGCCTTGGCGTCTGCGCTTCGAGGATGCCGCGGGGAGGCGGCTGGTGCTCGCCGGCGGCGCCCCGGCGCTCGGGCTGGCGCAGCTTGCCGCGACCCTCGGCGCCGAGGCGACGACCGCCGGCCCGCAAGGCTATCTGTTGCCGGGGCTGAGCGTGAGCGGGCAGCTGCTCGTCGACGGCCGGCCGCGCGCGGTCGAGGGGCGCGCCTGGTTCGAGCATCTCTGGGCCGGGGGCGGGGAGGGTGCTGGTGTCGGGCTGCGCCTCACCCGGCTGACGCTCCAGCTCGACGAGGCCCGCACCCTGGCCTGTGTCGAGCTGCGTCGTGCCGAGGCAGGCGGGCGACCGATCCCGGGCTGCGTGCTGGTCACTGACGACGGTCAGGTGCGCGCGTTCCGGCGGCGCGAGCTGCGTCTCGAGGCGCAGGAGCGCGGCACGCACCCGGCGCGCTGGCGCCTCGAGATCCCCGCCGTGGCGCTGGCCGTGGCGCTGACGCTCTGGGACGATGCGCCGGGGCCGATCGCGCCGGGCGTGGCGGTGCGGGTCGCCGGCAGCGTCGAGGGGCGTGTGATCGATGGTTGGGGCTGGGTCGAGTCCGGCGGGCCGGGGCAGCGGATACGCGGGGAGGGTGAATGATGCGCTGGCGTGATCGTCGATGCTGGTCCTGGATGCTGCTCGCACTGGCGCTCGCCGGTTGCGACCGTCCGGGTGAGAAGGCCGAGGCCGGGCGCATCCCCGCCGCCGAGCAGCGCCCGGGCGATCCGGTGCGCGGGCGCGATGCCCTGCTCAATCGCGCGGTGGTGACCTGTGGCCCGCCCCATGCCGCCTATGCCGCGCGCGCCGGGGCGGGGGGCGCACCGGCGCTCAATCCCGCCGGGCGTACCGGGCGCAACGCCGAGCTGCCCTATATGCTCACCGCCCATGTCGACCCCGCCGGGGTCGAGCTGGTGACCTCGAACTGTCTCGGCTGTCATGCCGCGCCGCTCGAGGGCGAGCTGGTGATCGGGCTGGGCAACGAGTTCCTCGATCTGACCGCGGACCCGCTGGTGGCGATCGAGGCGCTCGGCGCGGGGCTCGCGCCCGGCCCCGAGCGCGCGGCCTGGCGGCGCTGGGCCGATCGTATCGGGCGCATCGCCGACTACATGATGACCGACACCGTCGGGGTGAACTCGGCCAACAACCTCACCCTGGCGCTGATGGCCCATCGCGACCCGCAGACCCTGGCCTGGTCCGACACGCCATTGATCGCACCGCCGCCGACGCGCCCGCTGCCGGTGAGCGTACCGCCCTGGTGGCACCTCGCCAAGAAGCACGCGGTCTTCTACAACGGTGAGGGGCGCGGTGATCATGTGCGCTACATGATCCTGGCCTCGACCACCTGTACCGACAGCGTCGCCGAGGCGCGTGCGATCGATGCCTGGTTCGTCGACGTGCGCGCCTATCTCGCCACCCTGCGCCCGCCGCCCTATCCCTATCCGATCGACGCCGAGCTGGCGCGCGTCGGCGAGCGCGTGTTCGCCGATCGCTGCGCGAGCTGTCACGGCACCCAGGGCGCCGACGGGCGCTATCCGAACAAGCTCGTCGCCCTCGGCAAGGTCGGCACCGACCCGGCGCTGGCGCGGGCGGCCTTCGCCGAGTCCGATCGTTTCCTCGACTGGTTCCACGACTCCTTCTATGGCGAGCTGGGACGCTCGCGTCCCGGGCTGGGCTATGTCGCGCCGCCGCTCGACGGTATCTGGGCGACCGCGCCCTATCTGCACAACGGCGCGGTGCCGACGCTCGCCGACCTGCTCGAGAGCGGCGCGCGCCCGGCCTTCTGGCGCCACCAGCGCAGCGGCCAGGCGCTGCCCGAGTACGACACCGAGCGTCTCGGCTGGCGCTACCGGCGTCTCGCCGCGGGCAAGTCGGCGGCGATGAGTTGGGCGGAGCGCAAGCACATCTACGACACCAGCCTCCACGGCTACGGCAACCAGGGGCACGACTTCGGCGACCGGCTCGCCCCGGCGGCGCGCCGCGCGCTGCTCGAGTATCTCAAGACCCTGTGAGCGTCCCCGTATCGGCGCTCGCGGTGCCGTGTCCGGCGGGGTGAAAGACCTTGACGGAAAAAAGACTTGCGCCCCTCCGCAGTCGTCCCTATAATTCTCGGTCTCGATTGCGGGGTGGAGCAGTCAGGCAGCTCGTCGGGCTCATAACCCGAAGGTCGTAGGTTCAAATCCTGCCCCCGCTACCACATCTCGTCGCGCCGATCGCAAGACCGGCTCGACAGGGTCGCAAGACCCAGCCCAAGCGGGCACACAGTTCAGTTGCGGGGTGGAGCAGTCAGGCAGCTCGTCGGGCTCATAACCCGAAGGTCGTAGGTTCAAATCCTGCCCCCGCTACCACATCTAGAT
>NZ_RHFJ01000087.1:0-9543 GCF_003718675.1 Marichromatium sp. AB32 | reverse complement strand
CTGCTCGGCGGCGAGCCGCGCCGAGCTGGCGGCGCTGGCCGAGCGGCTGCGCGACCTCGCACCGGCGACCGCCGCGCGGCTGGCGCGCGCCACCCCGGCGCGGCGCCAGCAGCTGATGACCCTCGACCAGCCGAGCTACGCGCTCACCCTGCGCGTGCCGGCACGCACCCGCACCGCCACGCCGCCGCTCGCCGCGCGCGAGATCGAGCTGGGCATCCAGCCCAAGCTCTTCTGCGGTATCGGCGGGGCCGGACTGCTCGGCATCGACGCCCTGCCCTGCGTGCGCATCGTCCGCGGCGTCGGCACCCTGAGCCCGGTGCAGTGGCGCCAGCGTCTCGCCTTCCAGCAGGACTTCGCGCGCGCCAATCGCGACCAGCTCGCGGTCGCACCGCAGACCCTCGCCCGCTTCCACGGGGCGGCCACCGGCTGGCGCTGAACCGAGCCCATGGACCTCTCCGCCTTCGCCCAGATCTGGATCCTGTTCGCGCTGGCCTCGGCCTTCTTCCACGCCTCGCGCCTGGCCGTCACCAAGCGCCTCAGCCCGAGCTTCTCGGCGCGCGCGCTGACCTTCTATGTCAACCTCGCCAGTCTCGCGGTGACCCTGCCGCTGATCCTCTGGTATCACGACTTCCCGTTGCACCAGCCGGCCTATGTGCTGGCGGTGCTGTGCGGCGGGGTGCTCTCCGGGCTCGGCGGCTGGGCGCTCAACGCCGCGCTGCACCGCAGCGAGGTGTCGCTGGTCGGACCGCTGATGACCCTCACCCCGGGGCTGGCGATCGCCATCGAGTGGCTGCTCACCGGCGCGCTACCGGCACCGCTCGGCTGGCTCGGGGTGGGGTTGCTGATCCTCGGCGGCTACACCCTGGGGATCGACGAGCGAGGCATCCGCTGGCACCGCCCGCTGCGCACCCCGGGACGACGTCTGGCGCTGCTCGCCGCCGCCTGCTTCGCCGCCGCCAGCGTGTTCGGTCGTATCGGCATCCAGCTCAGCGATCCGCTGTCGTTCGCGGTGATGGTGGCGATGGTCAATCCGCTGGTGCTGCTGGTGGTGTTCGGGCTGCAGGACCGGCGCTTCTACGCCGAGCTCACCGGCGCCACCGCGCTGCGCGAACTCCGCCCGCTGCTGCTGCTCGGGGTGCTGTTCGCGCTGATGCGCATCGCCGACCAGATCGCCCTCAGCCTGGCGCTCGCCTCCTATGTGATGGCGGTCAAGCGCAGCGCCGGGATCTTCTCGGTGCTGCTCGGACGCTGGCTGTTCGCCGAGCCCTATCCGCGCACCCGCCTGCTCGGGGCGAGCATCATGCTGCTCGGGGTGCTGGTACTGACCCTCGGCTGAGACGCACTCAGTCGCCGCGCTGGAAGCGCATCGCCTCGCGGATCAGCGCCAGGCGGGCGCGCTCGGGGCCCCAGATACGCACCCAGGCCGGAGCGATCTCGGAGGACTCGTTCCACAACCGCCACCACACCGCGGCGTTCTCCCAGTAGGCCGCGCCCAGGCTGTTGCCGTCGGGGCTGAAGTGGGCATAGGCGACCCCGCCGAGCGCGGCGTCGAGCACCAGATAGGCAGCCAGCGGCGCGTCCTGGGCACGGCGCGGACGCCGCCACAGCCGCAGCTCGCCGTCGCGCGCGGCGGTCAGCAGCCACTGGCCGTCGGGGCTGAACTCGGCGCTGTAGACCCGGTCACGATGGCCGACGAGGGTCGCCAGCGGCGCCCCGGCGCGGCTCCACAGATAGGCGCGCCCGTCCTGCGCGGCGCTGACCAGGGCGCCGCCATCGGGGGCGAAACCGACCGCGTAGACCAGCCCGGCACCGGCATCGAGGCGACGCGGCCCGACACAACCGGCGCCGTCGAGCTCGACCAGCGCCACCCGGCCGTCCTCGCCGGCGCTGGCCAGGGCCGTGCCGTCGGGCGCGAGCGCGAGGTCGGTGACTGCCGCCCGGTGCGCCTCCAGGGTGCAGAGACGCTGCCAACGTGCCCCGGGCTCGCGACGCATCACCCGCAGGGTGCCGGCGGCGTCGCCACTGGCCACCAGCAGGGCACCGTCGGCGCTCGCACCCACCGCCGCGGCGACCACGCCGTGGCCGTCGTGGGCGAAGGCGCTGGGCAACGGCAGGGCGCTGCAGTCGGCCGGATCCCACAGCCGCAGCGGCGTCTCGGGGACATCGGCAGCGGTCAACAACCAGCGCCCGTCGGGGGCAAACAACACCTGATGGACGCCACCACAGCTCGCCGCCTCGGGGTCGGCACAACGCCGATCGACCTGGGCGCGACAGCTCCCACCGCCCTCGAGGTCCCAGACCCGCGCCGCACCGTCGAACCCGGCGCTCGCCAGCCAGCGCGCACCGGGCGAGAAGCCGACCCGGCGCACCCGGACCTCCGGGGCGTGCTGCAATCGATGCAGCAACCGTGGCGCCTGCTCGGGGTGCGCGCGATCATGGCTCCACAGCTCGACCCGCCCGTCGAAGGCGGCGGTCGCCATCAAGACCTCGTCGCCGTCGCCGGGCGCGGCCAGCGCCAGGTGCCAGACGTGGTCGTCCTGTTCGAGGCGGAACGACAGCCCGTCGGCCGGCGCCACCGACCACAGCCGCGCCGAGCCGTCGCGCGCCGAGTAGGTCAGCACCCGCGACCCGTCGGCGCTGAAGCGCGCCCCCGAGACCGGGCCGTCGTGGCTGAACACCGCCAGCTCCCGCCCGGTCCGCAGCCCCCACAGCCGTGCGGTCTTGTCGAGCGAGGCGCTGAGCACCAGCGCCTCCTCGTCGCCGGCGACGAGCTCCACCCGGTCGACGCTCAGCCCATGATGACCGAGCACCTCGGCCGCCCCGTTCGCCAGCGTCCAGCGCACCACCTGACCGGCGTCGTCGACCGCCACCAGGAACCGATCATCGGGGGAGAAGACGAGGTCGCGCACCGCGCTCTCGTGTACCCGCAGGGTGCGTCCATCACGCTCCAGGGCGCCGAGGGTGGTCTGCAGCCGACCATCGAGCCCATAGAGACGCACCCGCTCGTCGGCCGAAGCGACCGCCACCCGCTCGCCGGCATGATCGAAGCGGGCGCGGTTGGCGGGGCGATCGAGCGCACCGCCGCGCGGCAGCCGCGCCCGCTCGGCACCGCTGGCGGCATCGAGCAACAGCGCCCGGCCATCGCGCGAGGCGCTCACCAGCAGCGCGCCGTCGGGGGAGAAGTCGAGGCTGCGGATCTCGGCCTGGTGCAGGACCCGCTGCCAGCGCACCCGCCCGGGCGTGGCGAGATCGACCATGCACACCGCCACGCCCGCGTCGACGACCCGGGTGAGCGCCAGCCCACGCCCGTCCGGGGCGAGTTCGAGCACCTCGCCGGGCGCACCGGCGCAGCGCCAGTCCGGCGCGCCCGGCGCCTCCAGCGGCAGGCGCCAGACGCCCTCGGCGCCGATCCCGAAGACCTCGACCGCATCCCCCCCGCCGGTCACCCGCAGTGCATCGAGCGCCGCACCCGGCGGGGCGAGCGTCCCGGCAGCGACGAAACGCCCGTCGCGCAGCCGCCACAGTCGCGCGCCGTCGGCACGCGAGAGGGTCGCCAACCAGGCGCCGTCGTCACTGAAGGCCGGCGGCAGCGGGCGCTCGGGATCGGCTCCCGGGGACTCGGCCAGCGCCAGCAGATGGTTGCGGGTGAAGGCGTCAGCCAGGGTATCGGTGGCCGCCGCCGGCAGATACGGGGCAGCGCCGATCGCCAGCTCCACCGCCTCCGGGGTGTTGCCCTGGTCGATCGCCGCCGCGGCCTCCTTGAGCCGGCTGTACTGGAGGTTGAGGGTGGCCTGACGCGAGGCGTCCCAGGCCCAGTAAGCGGCCGCGCTGGCCGCCAGCAGCAGCCCGAGCAGCGCCACCCCGGTCAGCCGCACCCAGCGGTTGCGCCGACGTTGCGCCAGCAGATGGGCGCGCGAGTGCGCCAGATAGGCGCGTTCGAGCGCTTCGAGCTCGTCCTCGTGGGCGGCGACGAACGCGGCGAGCGCGGCGTGCCCGGACTCACCGAGCAGATACTCGCGATTGCAGTCGGTACGCCGCCACAGCCACGCCTGACGTGAGAGTCGATAGCGCAGCCGCAGCGCCCGGGCATGCTCGGGCATGCCCGCCCAGTCGCGCAGCACCGGCCAGCAGCGCGCCAGCGCCGGATGGACCAATCGCGCCACCGCGCGCCCTTCGGCCCAGGGGGGGCGCTCCAGAGACGGTTCGGCCGGCGGCCTCTCCTCGTCGACGGGACGCGTCTCGCGCCAGCCACCGACCCGCACCAGCCATTCCTCGCGGCTCTGCGCCAGCAATCGGCGCAACGCTGCCGCCAGACCGAACGCCGGCGGCGGCACGACCGCCGCCCCCCCACCCTCGGGGTCGCGCTCGATCACCACCAGCCGCGCCGCGACCAGGGACTCGAGCAGCGCCATTGCCTGGGGGTGGGCGGCCAGGGTGGCGAGATCGCCATCACGCGCGCCGGGCAGACGCTGCTCACCGCTCTCCAGCACCAGCAGGGCACGGCAGAGCACCGGCAGGGCCGCGCGCGCGCGCTCATCGAGCTGCGCCCAGAGCCGGTCGGCGCGCGCGCGCAGCAGTCCATCGAGGCCGCCCAGGGCGTGATAGTCGCTCACCAGCAGTCGTCGCGTGCCACGCCGCCCGGCGGCCTGATGCAGCTCCTCGAGTACCAGCTCGAGCAGCGGCGGCCAGTGGTGCACCGCGGCGAGGTCGGCCTCCAGCCGTTCGACCAGACCACGCTCGCCGACGGCGCTCTCCTCGACGTGCTCGATCCCGGCGACCCGCGCCGGGATCTCGACCAACTGGCGGATCCGCGCCGGGGCGATCGGCGCCAACGGATACCAGGCCTCCTCATCGACCAGGGCAGCAAGCTCGGACCGATCGGTGAGCCCGGCGAGGGCGTCGTCGCGCAGGGTGGCGATCACCCAGATCCGCTCCGAGCGGGCGAGCGCGGCGAGCGCGCGGGCGCAGGCCTCGGCCTCGGCCGTCCGCGCCGCGACATGCGCCAGCAGAGGGTCGAGCGGATCGCAGAGCAGCGCCAGGCGCCACTCGCCCCCCTCGACGCCCTGCAGCCGATCGAGCGCGGCGCCGACCTGGCCGGCGCCGAGTTCGGGGTCACGCGCCAGCAGCCGCGCCAGCGCCGCGGCGTCGAGCCCGCCCCCGGCGAGCGCGTCGCCGAGCACCGCGGGCGCGCAGAGGGCGGCGGCCAGCGCCTGCAGCGGGCGCGTGCCGGCAAGATCCGGGGCGCACCAGCGACAGCCGCCGACCCCGACGAAGAGGAAGGGGCGCAGCAGCCGGGGCAGCAACCCGGCCTGAAGCAGCGAGCTCTTGCCCACCCCGCTGGCACCGCTGATCAGCAGCAGGCCACGGCCGCGCGCGCGCAGCCGCTCGAGCCGTGCGACCAGCTCGCGCACCTCGCTCTCGCGCCCGGTGAACACCGGCTCGTCGGCGAGCGCAAAGGCGTGCTCGGGGCGAAACGGCGAGCCGCGCCAGTCGGCGGCGCCGACGCTCGCTCGACGCTCGGCGCTGATGCGACGGTTGAGCAGCTTGCGCAGCTGGCTCTCGACCAGCTCGCGCAGCGCGCGTGCATCCTCGAATTGGCGGAAGGCGCGCTTGAAGCTGCCGTCGGGGTTGAAGAAATGGCGCTGGAAGAAGGCCTCGAGCCGCTGGCGCTCATCCACCGCCTCGCGGGTGCGCGCGGCGTCGTTGACGTCGATCAGACAGGGCGCCTGCTTGCGATAGACCAGCACCTCGGGGGAGCCGGCCCGCGCCGAGGCCTCGACCGCGTCGACGAACTCCCACTCGGTCCCGGTCATGCCGCCATAGGGTTCCTCGGCGAGCGGGGTGCCGAGCCGGGTCCACAGCATCACCAGCACGATCTCGCACTCGGCCGGGCGCACCAGCCCGGCCTGGAAGCTCTGCGCCGCGGTCAGCGCCTCCTCCTCCCAGAGCACCGCCGAGAGGTCGAAGTAGGGGCGATACTCGCGCGCCAGGGCGAGGATCAGATCGCGCACCAGCGCCCGCTCGTGCTCGAGATCGGAGGGCGAGGAGACGAACACCCGCAGCCGCGGCGTGGCTGCGGCGGGGCGCGCTGTGGGGTGGTTTGAGAGGTCGGTCTCGGTCATGAAGGGGGCACGAGGGCAGCGCAATGGATCGCCCCTCAACTATAACGCGCAGGGCACCGGCAGCCGCCCACACAAGGCCGAGGTGACGGGTTACAATGGTTCTCAGCACTGTCTCCCGGAGACGCGCCGGGCCGGATCTGGACCCGTACGCGGCCCGGGCGACGCCGAACCGACGGGGCGCGATCGTGGAGCATGCGCCCCGAACTGCGCGGAGGAACGCGTCATGTTCCACCCAGAAAGCGCCGAAACCGATCGTTTCGAGCAAGTCATCGTCCAGTCGATCCGACGTATCCTCGCCGCTGCCGGTCCCGAGGAGTTTCTCGCCTGGGCGCAGGCGCGGATCCCCGACCTGCTCGGCCTCTCGGTCGGTCCCCTCGACGACGACGAACACCGCCGACTCGCCGGGCTGCTGGGGATGGCGATCTGGAACGCCGCACCGACGCCGGCCAATGGCTTCCGGCCCAGCCCGCTGACCGATCTCGCCGACGATGCCCCCTGCCCCTGCGGCTCGGGACAACGTTATCGCGACTGCTGCGCCACGCTCGAGGAGCTGCCCGAACTCTCCACCGAGCTGATCTGGGAGTTCCTCCTCGACGAGCTCTCGGACGGCGAGCTGCGCGAGGCCCTGCGCCTCGATGCGGTGCCCGGACCGCTGCTGGCCCGGGTCGCCGACCGCTGGCTCGAGGAGGACTATCCGCGCCGTGTCGTCAATCTGCTCGAACCCCTGTTCGCCGGCTCGCTCGACGCGCTCGACGCGCGCTACGAACCGGCGCTCGACCTGCTCTGTGACGCCTATGACCGGCTCGATCACTGGCGCAAGAAGCGCGCCTTCCTCGAACGGCTGAGCACTGGCGACAACCGCGTGCTGAGCGCCGCGGCCTGGCAGCGACGCAGCGCCATGGCGATCGACGAGGGCGACTTCGAGCAGGCCACCGCGGCCTTCACCGAGGCGCTGCGCAACGGCCCCGACTCGCCCGGCACCGCACTGCTCGAGATCACCCTGCTCGCCGCCCAGCACCGCGATCGACTGGCGCGCGAGCGCGCGCGTTTCTGGCTGCACCGCTTCCGCCGACAGGGCGACGTCGAACCGAGCTTCCTCGACTTCCTCGCCCAGGCCATCGAAGACCCGCAGACGGCACTGGTCGACACCCACGCCGACTCGATCGACCCCGACCTGGTGGACCTGCACGACTGGATGGCGGTGGCAACCGCACGCCCGCTGCCACGGCTCGACGCGGTCCCGGTACGCGACCACCCTCCAGAGGTCGCGAGCGGCCAACTCGCGCTGTTCGAGGGCGCGCCAACCGATCACGCGCCCACCGAAGCGGGTGGCGAGCCGGTCTGGAGCAGCCCGGCACAACTGCGCGCCCCGGTCGCGGTGCGCCGTATCGAGAGCCGCTGGCGCGCCCGCTTCCCCAGCGACAAGCCGGTCTCGATCCAGCTCGCGCCCCATGACGCCCACGCGATCTGGGAAGACACCGCATGGCTCGACCACCTGCTCGGCCACCCCGAGCTGGCCGACAGCCTGGAGGTGCTCGACGATCTCGCCACCGCGCTCTACGCCCATCCCGAGAGCGCACTGCCGTGGATGGCGCACGCCCTGCTGCGTCCCCTGCTCGAACGCGCCTGGTCGATGATCACCACGGCGGTGCCAGCCGACGGGCATCACCACCTGCCGTGGTCGATCACCGCCAATCGCCCAGCGCTGCGACTGCTCTTCCGACGCTATCTCTATCTCAGCGCCGAGGACGAGCAGGAGGCCGCGATCGCCACCCTCGAGGCATTGCTGCGACTCAACCCCCAGGACAACCACGGGGTGCGCGCCGAGCTGATGAACCACTATCTGCGCGCAGGGCTCGACGAGCGCGCGCTGGCGCTCGCCGCGCGCTTCCCCGACGACCTGCTGGCCGATCTCGCCTATGGTGAGGTACTCGCACTCTATCGACTCGGTCGCCAGGAGCGCGCCCGGCAGGCGCTGGGACGGGCGATGCACCGACTGCCGCGCATCCCCCACTACCTCACCCGCAAGCGCATCAAGCGCCCGCAGCTCGACCCGCACGGGATCACCCCCGGCGGCGAGGATCAGGCCTGGCTCTATCGCGAGGCGATGCGCGATGTCTGGGCCGCCGAACCCGGTATCCTCGCCTGGCTGAAGCGGCTCACCGCCTGACCCGGATTCCCGCGTCCAACCACAGGAACCGTATCGATGGAAGCACGCTATCGCATCGTATTCACCGGTGAACTCGCCCCTGGCAAGAAGGTCCAGACGGTGGTCCCCGAACTCGCCGCCAAGTTCCGCATGCGCAAGGAGCAGGCCCGCGAGATCCTCCTCGGCGGCGCCGAGCAGACACTCAAGCACGACCTGCCCGAACACAAGGCCGAGCGCTATCGCGAGGCGCTCGAGGCGATCGGGCTGATGGTGCGCATCGAGCGCCAGGACACGCCGCAGGAGGCCCCGGAGACCGCCGTCCCGGCGCGCGACGAGCGCCCGTCGATGAGCGGCGCCACACGCTGTCCCAAGTGCGGCGCGCTGGAGGTCTCGCCGGTGACCGGGGTCTGCCAGGCCTGCGGGGTGGTCGCCGAGCGCTACCAGGCCAACCAGACGCGCACCGAGACCGACGACCCCTATGCCCCGCCCCAGGCCGACCTCACCCCGCCGCCGCGCGCCGACGCCGGCGACGACCAGCTCCAGGGGCCGGTCGCCGTCGGCGCCGGACGCGGCTGGGGCTGGGTGGCCGACGGCTGGTCGCTGTTCCGCGCCCAGCCGCTGCCCTGGATCGGCGCGCTGGTGTTGTTCTATCTGATCCTGATCGTCGCCAACCTGGTGCCGGTGGTCGGCAGCCTCGCCAGCACCGTGCTCGGCCCGATGTTCACCGGCGGGCTGATGCTCGGCGCCCATGCGCAATATCGCGGCGAGCGCTTCAGCGTCGCCCATCTGTTCGCCGGCTTCAGCACCCGACCCGGCCCCCTGGCGCTGATCGGGGTGCTCTATCTCGTCCTGACCATCGCCATCGTCGCGGTGATCATGCTGCTGATGGTCGGGCTCGGACTCGGCGCCGCCGCCTTCACCCCGATGACCGGCGCACCATTCGACCCGGCCGCGGTCGATCCGATGGCGACCATGGCCCCCGGGGTGGTGCTGGGGATGGTCGCGGTGGTCGCGCTGCTGATCATCCCGCTGGTGATGGCGACCCTGTTCGCACCGGCGCTGGTGGCGATCGAGGGCGTGGCGGTGCTGCGCGCCTTCAAGCTGAGCTTCACCGGCTGTCTGCGCAACCTCCTGCCCTTCCTGGTCTATGGCCTGGTGGCCTTCGGGCTGCTGATCCTCGGCTCGATCCCGCTGATGCTCGGCCTGCTGGTGGTGATCCCGCTGCTGGTCATCGCCATCTACCAGGCCTATCGCGACATCTACTACGGCTAG
>NZ_RHFJ01000086.1:0-9543 GCF_003718675.1 Marichromatium sp. AB32 | reverse complement strand
ATCTGTGCTGGTGATCGGCGACAACCGCCCGGCGCTCTACTTCGGCATGCTCGCGGCCATCGCGCTGCGCGCGCTGCCCTCGCCGGCCTATCCCGACACCCCGCCCGAGGAGCTGCGCGGCCAGCTCGAGACCGAGTCGATCCGTTGCGCCCTGGTCGAGGACCAGGAGCAGGTCGACAAGCTCTTGACGATCCGCGCGGCCGGCTACGGGGCGCTCGATCATATCCTCTACGACGACCCGCGCGGGCTGGAGCAGGCCCCGCCGCCGGGCGCCCGGGCGATCGCCGCGCTGAGCGCACAGGGCCGCGCGCGCTTCAGCGCCGAGCCGGGACTGCGCGCGGCGCTGCAGGAGCGCACCAGCGTCCATGCCCCGGCGGTGCTGCTGCACTCCTCCGGCACCACCGGGCGACCCAAGGGCATCCCGCTCAAGCACGGCCACATCATCGCGGCGGTGCGCAACGCCTCGCGCGCCGGTTACTTCCGCGAGGGCGAGGTGCACATGGCCTATCTACCGATGGCCTGGGTGGGGGACTTCATCTTCTCGGTCGGTGCGGCGATCCTGCTGCGCTTCTGTGTCCACATCCCCGAGCAGCAGGAGACCGCGCTCCACGACCTGCGCGAGATCGCCCCGACGCTCTACTTCGGCTCGCCGCGCGCCTGGTCGAGCATGCTCACCCGCATCCAGGTCGGCATCAAGGAGTCGAGCCCGCTCAAGCGCGCGCTCTATGCCCACTTCATGCCCTTCGCCGAGCGGCTCGAGCGCGATCGCCTGGAGGGCCGGCGTCCGGCGCCGTGGCGGCGGCTGTGGCGCGGGGTGGGGGAGGTGCTGATGTTCGGCCCGCTCAAGGACCAGCTCGGGCTGCGGCGGGTGGCGCGCCCCTATACCGCCGGCGACGCCATGGGCGAGGACGTGTTCCTGTTCTTCCGCGCGCTCGGGCTCGACCTGCGTCAGTTCTACGGCCAGACCGAGAACTGCGCGCTGTGCGTGGCCCAGGACCCGGGCTCGGTGAGCCTGCACACCGCCGGGCGGCCCTTCCCCGGGGTGGAGCTGCGCATCAGCGACGAGGGCGAGATCCTGATGCGCGCCGACAACGTCTTCGACGGCTATTTCGACAACCCCGAGGCCACCGCCGAGACCCTGCGCGCGGGCTGGATGCACACCGGCGACGCCGGCCAGCTCGAGGCCGACGGTCAGCTGGTGGTGCTCGGACGGCTCTCCGAGGTGGTCTACACCAACACCGGCGAGCGCTTCATCCCGACCTATATCGAGAACCGGCTGAAGTTCAGCGACTACATCCGCGAGGCCTGCGTGCTCGGGCGCGAGCGCGACTTCCTCGCCGCGCTGGTGGTGATCGACAGCGAGGCGGTGGGGCACTGGGCGCAGATCAACGGCGTGCCCTATACCTCCTTCGCCGATCTGTCGCAGAAGCCCGAGGTCTATGCGCTGGTGCGCGCCGAGGTGGCGCGGGTCAACGCGCTGCTGCCACCGGCGCTGGCGATCCGCAGCTTCGTCAACCTGCACAAGGCGTTCGACCCCGACGACGGCGAGGTCACCCGCACCCGCAAGCTGCGCCGCGACGTCATCGACGCCCACTATGCGCCGATCATCGAGTCGCTCTACGCCGGACGCGACTCGATCGAGTACGAGGCCCGGATCGGTTACGAGACCGGCGCCTCCGGCACCCTCAAGCGTCACCTGGCCATCGCCCGGGTGAACGCCGACCGCATCGCCGAGGAGGCCTGAGCATGGATATCGCATTCCTCATCGAACTGACCATCAACGGCGCCCTGACCGGGCTGATGTACGGCCTGGTCGCACTCGGCATCGTGCTGATCTACAAATCCTCCGGGGTGCCCAACCTCGCCCAGGGGGCGATGGTGATGATCGCCGCCTATCTGGTGTGGATGGTCGCCGGCTGGCTCGGCGCGCCGGTGGTGGTGGCGCTGCTGGTGGCCGTGCTCGGCATGTTCCTGTTCGGCATGCTCACCGAGCGGGTGCTGCTGCGGCGCATGGTCGGGCAGCCGATCATCATGGTGGTGATGCTCACCCTCGGGCTCGAGAGCCTGCTGCGCGGTCTCGGTCCGGGGCTGCTCGGCGCCGCGCCGAAGAGCCTGGATCTCGGCATCGACATGATGCCGATCATCGTCGGCGACGTGTTCATCAATCGCGAGTACCTGATCGGCGGGGCGATCGGCGCGCTGATGATCGGGCTGGCGCTGTTCTTCTTCCGCACCCGCCTCGGCACCAAGCTGCTGGCCGTCTCCGACGATCACGTCTCGAGCTGGTCGGTGGGGATCTCGGTGGAGCGCGCGGTGGCCGTCTCCTGGGGGCTCGCCGGGGTTGCGGCGGTGGCCGCCGGGGTGATGTGGGGCTCGGTGCAGGGCGTCGACTGGAGCCTGACCACGCTGCTCTTCCCGGCGGTGGCGGTGGTCATCCTCGGCGGGCTCGACAGCATCCACGGGGTGCTGGTCGCGGGGCTGGTCGTCGGCATCCTCGGCAGCGTCGTCCCCGGCTATGTCGATCCCCTGGTCGGCGGCGGCACCCGTGACGTGGTGACCTCGCTGATCATCCTGCTCACCATCCTGTTCCGCCCCCACGGCATCTTCGGGCGGGAAGAGATCGAGAGGGTCTGAGACCATGTTCTATCGTCAATCCGGCATCCATCACACCCGCTACGCCGCCACCCGCAAGCTGTGGCCGCTGGCTGCCGACCGCCGCCTGCTCGGCGGGCTGCTCGCCCTGGCGCTGCTCGCGCCGCTGTTGCTGCCCGAGCTGTATCTCAACAGCTATCTCGCGCCCTGGCTGATCTGGACCGCGGCGGCGCTGTCGCTGACCCTGCTGATGGGGATCGCCGGGCAGCTCCACTTCGGCTTCGCCGCGGTGATGGCCATCGGTGCCTACACCAGCATCCATCTCGCCCGCGCCGGCGTGCCCTTCGAGCTGGCGCTGGTCGGCGCGGGGCTGGCCGCGGCGCTGATCGGTTGCGTCTTCGGCGCCGCCGCGCTGCGCGTCAAGGGGCTCTATCTGGTGATGGCGACCCTGGCGATGCAGTACCTGGTCTCCTGGGTGATCATCAACGTCCCGGCGATCTCGGGCGGGGCGCAGGCCACCCTCGCCACCCCCGAGGTACGACTGCTGTTCATCCCCCTCGACGGCGACACCGCGCTCTACTACACCGCGCTCGGCTGGACGCTGATCTGCACCCTGTTGCTGCTCAACATCAAGCGCAGCAGCGTCGGGCGGGCGCTGGTGGCGGTGCGCGACAAGGACTTCGCCGCCGCCGTGATCGGCGTCGACCCGCTGCGCTACAAGCTGCTGGCCTTCTTCACCAGCTCCTTTCTCGGCGGTGTCAGCGGCGCCATCCTCGCCTTCTGCTACTACCAGGCGGTGACCCCGGAGCAGTTCGGTTTCAACGTCTCCATCCAGCTGGTGGCGATGGTGCTGGTCGGCGGTCTGGGCAGCGTGATCGGGGCCTATCTCGGCGCCGGTTTCATCCTGCTGCTGCCGATCGTGCTCACCAATCTGCTGGCCTGGGTGGCGGGGCTGGAGCTGTTCCCGGTCTCCTTCAACCTCATCGCCCACATCCCGCTGATGGTCTACGGCGCGCTGATCATCGCGGTGATCCTGTTCGAGCCGCTGGGGCTGGCGAAGATCTACGACAACATCCGCAAGTACTTCCTGGTCTGGCCCTTCCGCCACGCCCAGCGCTGATCGACACCCACGACAACGACAAGACAAGGAGGACCCCATCGATGAAGAAGACATGGTTGAGCGGCCTGCTCGGCGCCTGTAGCGCCCTGGCCCTGGGCGCGAGTCTCGCCAACGTGCCCGACAAGGAGCCGGTGCGCTTTGCGCTGCTGCAGGACTTCACTGCCGTCTACACCTTCCTCACCAACGAGTACAACCAGGGCCAGCAGGACTATCTGCGTCTGGTCAACGCCCGCGGTGGGCTCGACGGTCACCCCGTCGAGGCGCTGGTGCGCGACACCGCCAACGAGCCCCAGCGCGGCATCGAGGCCTACAACCGCGCCCGCGGCGAGGGCGCGGTGCTGGTCGACTTCCTCAGCACGCCGGTGTCGCGCGCGGCGGTCAGCCGCGTGCTCGAGGACGAGGTGGTGATGATCACCCCGCTGCACGGTCGCGGTGATGCCAGCCACGGCGAGACCTTCCCCTTCGTCTTCCCGATGATGGCGACCTACTGGTCGCAGGCGGCGATCCTCGCCGACTACATCGACACCGAACTCGGCGGGCTCGCCGGCAAGCGCATCGCCCTGGTGCACATCGACTCGCCCTTCGGCCGCGAGCCGGTGCCGGTGCTCGAGACCCTGGCCGAGCGTCACGGCTTCGAGCTGCGCGCCTTCGCCTATCCCAGCCCCGGCACCGAGCAGTCGGCGACCTGGTCCGACGTGCGTCGCTACCGGCCCGACCAGGTGCTGATCTGGGGCGCCGGCAGCGGCCAGCAGGTCTCGGTGCGCGAGGCCATCCGCAACGGCATCCGCCCCGAGCACATCCTCTCGGTGGTGTGGCTGGCCGAGGCCGACGCCGAGCACCTCGGCAAGCACATGACCGGGGTCAAGCGCTACGAGGCGGTCGCCCCCGGACGCGAGCTGCCGGTGATCCAGGCGATCCTCGACGAGGTGGTGGCCAAGGGCGAGGGCAGCGGGCCCGAGGAGAACGTCGGTTCGAGCTACTACAACATCGGCGTGGCGACCATGGCGGTGGCGGTCGAGGCCGCGCGCCTGGCGCTCGCCGAGTACGGCGCGCCGCTCACCGGCGACACGCTGCGCCGCGGCTTCGAGCAGATCAGCAACTTCGACGCCGAGGGGCTGATGCCGCCGCTGAGCTTCAGCGCCACCGACCACCAGGGCGGCGGTTTCGGCCGGGTGTCGCGCTGGGACGGCGGCGCCTGGGTGCCGGTCACCGAGTGGCGCAGCGCCTATCAGGACATCGTCTGGGACGAGATCGAGAAGGACGCCGCGGGCTTCCGCGACGGGCGCTGAGTCGGCGCGGGCGGGGCCGGGCGCCCCGTCCGCGACCGTGCGCGAGTGGGGCCGACGCGCGTCGTCGGCGCCGACCGAACCCGACCGGCGCGTCCGGTCGACCAAGGAGAGAGCGAGGGCCTTCATGGAGACAGCAGCCAATCGCGTCGCGTCGCTGCCGGTGACGCCGCCGCTGCTCGAGCTGAGCAACGTCGAGGTGGTCTACGACCGGGTGTTTCTGGCGATCAAGGGGGTGTCGCTGCGGATCGGCAAGGGCCAGATGATCGCCCTGCTCGGTGGCAACGGCGCCGGCAAGAGCACCACGCTCAAGGCCGTCAGCGGTCTGCTCGCGCCCGAGCGCGGGCTGGTCACGCGCGGCGAGATCCGCTTCCAGGGCGCCGACATGCTGGCGCTGGCGCCGCCGGCGCGGGTCGCCAGCGGGCTGGTGCACGTGCTCGAGGGGCGGCGCATCTTCGAGCACCTCACCCCCGAGGCCAACCTGCTCGCCGCCTACCCGCTGCGCGGCAGCCGCAAGCGCTACCAGGAGCTGCGCGAGCGGGTGCTGACCTACTTCCCCCGGCTCGGCGAGCGCGCCCGCACCAAGGCGGGCTATCTCTCCGGCGGCGAGCAGCAGATGCTCGCCATCGGGCGCGCGCTGATGACCGAACCCGAGCTGATCATGCTCGACGAGCCGAGCCTCGGGCTCTCGCCGCTGCTGGTGCAGGAGATCTTCGCCATCATCGGCGAGATCAACCGCGAGCAGGGGGTCGGCGTGCTGCTCGTCGAGCAGAACGCCGCCGCCGCGCTGGAGGTGGTCGATCACGCCTATCTGCTCGAGAACGGGCAGGTGGTGATGAGCGGCGAGGCGGCGGTGCTGCGCGAGAACCCCGACGTGCAGGAGTTCTATCTCGGCGGTGCCGAGCGGGTCGACTATCTCAACGTCAAACACTATCGCCGCCGCAAGCGCTGGCTCGCCTGAGCCGACGCGGCAAGGAGTCCGTCATGTCCGCTGCTGTCGTCACCATCCCGGTGGATGCCTCCACCGTCTCCCAGGGCGCGCTGCGTCCGGGGCTGTCGCTGGCCGGTCAGCTCGGCGCCCGGGCGCGGCTGCTCTCGGTGGTCACCCGCGAGAGCGAGACCGCCGAGCGCCGCGCCCTGCTCGAGAGCCTGCTCGCCGCGCGCGGGCTCAACGACGCCGAGGTCGAGGTCGGCGTCCACGAGGTCGCCACCGACGGGCTGATCGAGCGCATCGGCGCGACCAGCCCGGATCACCCCGTGGTGATGTCGACCCACGCCCGCGGCGTGGTCGGCGAGGCGGTGCTCGGCAGCGTTGCCAGCGAGCTGCTGCGCCAGACCCACCGCCCGATCCTGCTCACCGGTCCGCACCTCGACGACGCCTGGGGCGGGCCGATCCGCAGCCTGCTGGTGTGTCTCGACGGTTCGGCGCTGTCCGAGGCCATGCTCCCCGAGGCGGTTGCCTTCGCCCGCGCCATCGGCGCCGAGCTGCGGCTGATCCAGGTGCTCAAGCCGAGCTTCGGCCAGGGCGCCGACGCCGGCGAGTGGGTCTATCTGCGGCGCGTCGCCGACCACCTGCCCGAGCGTTACGGCGTCAGCGCCAACTGGGACGTGCTCCACGGCACCGACGTGAGCCGCGCGGTGGTCGAGTACGCGGCGCTGATCAAGGGCGCGGTGATCGCCATGACCACCCACGGTCGCACCGGGCTGCAACGCATGCGTCTCGGCAGCTTCGCCCGCGAGGTGCTGCTCGCCGCGCGCTCCCCGGTGCTGGTGATGCAACCGGCCGGCGACTGATCCGCAATCCCCGCAAGCGCCCCGGCGCCCGCCGGGGCGCCCCGTCATGGAAGGCCCCGCGATGAACCCGCCCGACCTCACCGATGCCCGGCTCGGTCTCGCCGACCGGGTCGCCACCCTCACTCTGGCGCGCGACGACGTGCGCAACGCCCTCACCGGCACCGCCCTGATCGACGACATCGTCGCCACCGTCGACTGGGTCAACGCCTGCGAGGCGGTCTCGGTGCTGGTGATCGCCGCCGAGGGCGCGGCCTTCAGCGCCGGCGGCAACATCAAGGACATGGCCGCGCGCCGCGGCGACTTCGCCGGCGACGCCGCCGAACTCGAACGCCGCTACCGCCACGGCATCCAGCGCATCCCCCGCGCCCTCTACCGCTGCGAGGTGCCGGTCATCGCCGCCGTCGACGGCCCGGCGATCGGCGCCGGCTGCGACCTCGCCTGCATGGCCGACCTGCGCATCGCCTCCACTCGCGCGCGCTTCGGCGAGACCTTCATCGACCTCGGCCTCATCCCCGGCGACGGCGGCGCCTGGTTCCTGCAACGCCAGATCGGCTACCAGGCCGCCTTCGCCCTCACCGTCACCGGCCGCGTCATCGACGCCGCCGAGGCCCACCGCCTCGGCCTCGTCCTCGACGTCGTCGAACCCGACGCGCTCACCGCTCGCGTCCACGAAATGGCCTCAACAATCGCCGCCAAGTCCCCGCAGGCACTGCGTTATGCCAAGCGACTGATGCGGCTGGGGCAGGTCGGGAGCCTGGAACAAGTGCTGGAGATGAGTGCGGTGTTGCAGGGGTTGTGTCATTGGGGGGAGGGGGTGGGGCGGTGAGTTTGTTGGGTCGTTCATATTTTGTGTTGATTTTTGAGGTGGTATGGGTGTGAAATTAGGGAAGGATAGGATCAATTTTATTGGGTTGTTTGCATGGGTTGGAAGGTAAAAAGGCTCTGGGCAAGCCGACTTAATCAATGAGTGGTTGGGCATAACGGGTATCGCTGTGCTGCCCCGGGGAGAGTAGAAAGCTCAAGGGGACGCGCTTGTTGGCGCAGAGCAGTTAGATCTTGGTCGTCACGCTCGAGCGCATGGCTCAGCGGCTCTTGCGATCTTTTTTCCGCCGCTAGCGGCGGCGCGCGTGGCCGGATCGATGTTGAGTCGATCATCCAGATCTCCAGGTCGATCAACCCATCCTTGCGCAGACGGATGTGCAACCGCTCCAGGACTTTGGTGATGAAGGTGCCGTCGTCACGCCAGTCGAGAAACCGCTGGTAGACCGTCGATCAGGGATCGAAACGCTTGGACAGATCGCGCCACGCTGCGCCCGAGTACAGTGCCCAGAAGATGCCGTTGAGCATCGGGTGGTCGTCACGGCACGGGCGAGCGTGTGCTGCGGATGGGGAAACAGATTGGCGATCAGCTCCCAGGCCTCTTCTGAACTTTCGTAAAATATCGACATCTGGCCTCTTTTTCTGCAGAACGAGGTCAGTGCAACAAGCAGGGTTTTTGTGAAAAACGTAGTACTAAAAAACATAAATTCTTATCAAAATTAAAACGTATACGTGGGCGCCTTACTGTTTTGCCATGAAGGCTAAAAGTCAATTTATGGAAAACCGCTTTTCACGGAGGCTCTAATGAAAGTATTGGCTGTTGTCGGCAGCATTCGCCGCGGGAACACCTACACGATGGTTGAAGCGGCCGCGCAAGCACTAAACTGCTGCGACGTTGACTTAATTAACTTGAAAGATATTTCAATAACGCATTGCAATGGTTGCCTGTGAGTCCGTTATGCATCACGCTATTATTTCTGATGACCTCGTCGATGTCTTAGTTGGTAAGCTGTTAAGTATAGCCTCTTAAGAGTTGTCTCTTTGGAGGTCTGTCTGATCTGAAAGACACCCATTTGCCATGGAAAAATTTGAAATATTCACTGCGCTTGGGATTTCATTTACAGCAAGTCTTCTCGCTGTAGCGATTCTAGGCACATCGCGACTAATTTGGAAAAAATATCTTGAAGATGTCTATATAAAGCTCATCTCGAAAAGCCAAATAGATGTGAGCGGCGCTTGGTCGAGGAAGTATATTACGCGGACTGAAAAAGTTCCTTGTTTTTGCAAAATTATTGTCAGGCAAAGTGGAGCGGAACTGAGGGGGGAGATTATATTCACTTTTAGCGGGGCTAATAGAAACCCAGATAAAAAGTATAATTTTCTAGGAATGCTGCGAAGCGATGTTGTAAAGCTGTTTTTCACGAACGCAGACCAGAGAATGAAGGGTGGTGGGGCAATTTGCGCGCAAATCACGAATGACGGGATGAAACTCGCCGGCTATGAATCTTACTACGATACTGCATCTGACACGGTTGTTTCCGACCCGGTTGAGTTCTCTCGCCAGTAGATGTCCCCTTACCCAGTAGTAGTATCGTAGTTATCAAAAAGGAGTTATCAAAAAGGACACCCAGAGCGCCGGGAAAAGCAGGATTTGAAGGACACCCATTTATCATTGACGCTCGCAAGGCGCTCTCCTACGCTTCACCCAACACCTCCAGCGGAGATGCCCCATGACTCGTCCCCGCGCCGCGCTCGTCTCATTGTCCGATACGCCTTGGTATCACGTCGTCACGCGCTGCGTGCGGCGGGCGTATCTCTGTGGCTTCGATCGGCTGACCGGGCGGAGTTTCGAGCATCGGCGCGGCTGGGTGGAGTTGCGGTTGCGTCAGCTCGCCGGGGTGTTCGCGATCGATGTCGCGGCCTATGCGGTGA
>NZ_RHFJ01000085.1:0-9589 GCF_003718675.1 Marichromatium sp. AB32 | reverse complement strand
CACCAGCCACCAGCCACCAGCCACCAGCCACCAGCCACCAGCCACCAGCCACCAGCCACCAGCCACCAGCCACCAGCTACCAGCCATCAGCGACCAGCCGCCAGTCGCCAGCTACCAGCTACCAGCTACCAGATGGATTGAACGGCGAAGGACGCAGAGAAGTGATCAAGCGCTCTGCGCTCGGCGGTTGGCAGGTGCGGGTGGTCTCTCGTTCGTGGACGGGGGCCCATCCGCCAGCATGTCTTCAGGTGACGATTCCGCCCGGGCGACGGCGATCACCATCCCAATGGTGTTGGATTGCCAGAGGGCGGCAACCCAACCGACGCCTGTGTTCCTGACCGATCAGGTGTCGGCGGGCTCGGCGAGGATGCTGGTCTCGATGTAGCGACGGAAGGTGTCCGTGTCGTTGAAGCAGCGAAAGCCCGCCTGGCTGGCCATGGCGATGGTGGCGGTCTCCTCGTTCAGCAGCACGGCGACCGGCTGGCTCAGCTCCTCCTGCAGCCCGCCCGGCCAGGCGAGATCGAGTATCGCGCGTTGTTCGCCACTGTCGGGGTCGGCGAGATCGAACGACAGGGTGCCGCGTGGTAGCCCCTTGCCGGCGACCCAATCGTTGAGCGATTGCAGCTCGGCCTCCTCCTCGGCGCTGCCGATACCGCCGACGATCTCGGTGGCGGGCTGCGTCGGCGCCGTCGGGCCCGTGGCGTGCAGCCAGCGGTCGTCGCCGTGCAGTAGCTCGGCCATGCGGCGGTTCAGCTCGGCGGCGATGAGGGTCTTGCGCGCCTCGAGGAAGTCGCGGAATCGGTCGATCCGCCACAGCGCCGGGTCCTGTGGTATCCACTGCGAGGCCAGCGCCCCTGGGTGGCGCGCCTCGACTTGCGGGAAGTATTCCTCGGGCAGGGTGTCGCTGATGTCCAGGTTCGTGTCCTTGGTCAGGAAGCAGAAATTGGCCAGCGCGTTGACCTCGGGCTTGCGGTAGGCGCGCTTGTAGAGCTGCGCCTTGGGGAAGATGTGGTGGACCTCGAGGCGATTCATCCGGCCCAGCAGGTGGGCCTTGAGCGCCAGTCCGGTGCCCCAGTCCCTCGCCTCACCCATGCGGGTCAGCAGGTAGAGCACCGGGTAGAAGCGCGCGCCCACGCTCCAGCCGGTGAAGTGCCCTGGCTCGACCTGGAGCGCGCCCTGCCAGAGCCGCAGTTGCTCGAGCAGTCGATCCAGGGCGGCGGCGTCGCCGTCCCCCAGGGCCTCCAGGTCCTTGTCGATATAGGTCTCCGTGGAGCCGGAGAAGCGACCCCACATCGCCGCCTGCACGTACCAGAACAGCAACTTGTCGCGTTCCTGCTCGTCCATCGCGCCGCGTCCGGCGGACTCGCGCAGGTCCAGGTAGCGGACCATCACCGGGACCGCGAAGCGGCCGAAGAGCACCTGGTCGTGGTCCAGCCCGAGGCGACCGGCGATCAGGTTGAGGCTGGAGTCGATGTGCCGGCTGGCGCGGCGCAGCGCGTCCTGCACCTCTTGCGCCGACTTCTCGTGCAGGTGTTGGAACTTGGCCTCGCCGGTGAGCACCGTGTTCACCGAGCGCAGCAGCCAGTCCAGGTTGAAGTGATAGCCATCCTGTTCCCAGCGCCACAACTCCGCCTTCAGTGCCTCGCGTCCGTCCGGCCAGTCGGCGCAGATCTTCGCCAGCGCGAGGTCGCCCTTCGACAGCTTGGTGCCGCCGCTGTTGACCCGATTGAAGATGTCCACCACCACGTCCAGGCTCTTGTCCGCGCCGGTCACCTCCTCGATGTGCAGATCGATCTCGAGGATGCCGAGCAGGTGTCCAAGGCGGCCCACGTAATCGCCCAGTCGCGCGGCGAGTTCCGGCCTGTCGGCCAACCGCGCGATGAAGGTGCCGAGCCCGGCGCTGCCGGTCTGCATCAACTCGGTGACGTCGATCCACAGCGGGTCATCGCCCATCTTGACTGGCTGGTGGAAGGCGAAGGTCTCGCGCTCGAGATGAAAGCGCAACGCGGTGAATGCGTGGGGGTTGCCGTCGAAGAACCGCGGGGGTTTGCCGCGCGCGACGCCGTAGAGGGAAGTCATGCGTTGCTGTCCATCGAGTAGCAGCTTGACGATACCGGGCGCGATTGCGCCATCGCCGCGGTGTGTCGCGGTCCTGGCGTCGGTGGCCCAGACCAGCAGGCTGCCAACGGGGTGGCGGCGATACAGCGAGTCGAACAACCCTCGAACCTGATCGCGGTTCCACACGTAGCCGCGCTGGAACTCCGGCAGCGCCATGTGGCCGTTGTCGATGTGGTTGAGGATGTCCGAAATCTTCATGTGCGACGGCTCTCCGGGTTTGGCGTCACTGGCGCGATGTCTCTGGTGAATCCAGGGTGGTAATGCGCGCGACCGCGCGCCGGGGCGCGGTGCGGCAGCTCGCGGTATCCTCTCAAAGGATGGCCGCGCCGAGAATCCCGGTGTCGGTGATGGGGGCAATGGTGTCTGGCGATGACGCGCGCAGCGCTGCTAGACTTGCTGCGTCGACGTCGCGCCACACGCATCGTCGACACGAGCCCGCCGGCGCGCCTTCCCGCGCCCGCGCCCGTGCCCGGTGCCGCGAACGCGATGGCGGTCCCCCTTCCGTCAGCGGGGACGGACACACGAGGCGCGTCCGGGTGTACGCTTCAATCGTGCCGACTCGAGAGGTCGTCAGCGTGACGGATCCTTCGGACCATGCCGATCTGACCGGCGCCAAGATCCTGGTGATCGATGACAGCAAGACCATCCGCCGGACCGCGGAGAACCTGTTGGCCAAGGCCGGCTGCGAGGTCATGGTCGCCGCCGACGGCTTCGAGGCCCTGGGCAAGATCGTCTCCTTCAGACCCGACCTGGTGTTCGTCGACATCATGATGCCGCGTCTCGACGGCTATCACACCTGCGCCCTGATCAAGGGCAACGCCGCGCTCCGCCATACCCCGGTGGTGATGCTCTCGAGCAAGGACGGGCTCTTCGATCGCGCCAAGGGCCGGCTGGTCGGGGCCCAACTCTATCTCTCCAAGCCGTTCACCGGAGAGGAACTATTGGCAGCGGTGCGCGACAACCTCGGTCGCGCCCCCGAACGGAGCCCGTCGGGCTCGTGAGCGCAGCCATGAGACCTTTCTTTCGCAAGACGGACGCGACCGCCGACGACACCACCCAGCCGCCGACCCCCGGTGCCAGGGTGCTGGTGGTCGACGACTCCCCGACCGAGACCCGGATCTTCGCCAAGGTCCTCACCCAGGCGGGCTACCGGGTCGAGACCGCGACCAACGGCGAGGAGGCGATCGCCGTCGCGCGTCGCTCGCACCCGGACCTCATCCTGATGGATGTCGTGATGCCGGTGCTCAACGGCTTCCAGGCCACGCGGATGTTGCAGCGCGATGCCGAGACCGCCGACATCCCGGTGATCATGGTGACCACCAAGGATCAGCAGACCGATCGTACCTGGGGGCTGCGTCAGGGCGCGGTCGATTACCTGATCAAACCGGTCGACGCCGCGACCCTGCTTGACCGGGTGCGCGTGGCGCTGGAGGGTTGAGGGGATGACCGAGACCGCTACCGCCGCGACCGAGCTGCATGCCCTGATCCGTCAGCTCGACGCCAGCTGCCGCGCCCAGCGCACCGCGCTCCCCCATGACGCGCCCCCGCCCGACAGCTGGGCGGCGGTGCTGTTTCGGGTGCGAGACCTGAAGTTTCTGACCCCCTTGGAGCAGATCGCCGAGGTGCTCGAGGTCCCGGTCGAGATCACCCGCGTCCCCGGCACCCAGCCCTGGTTTCTCGGGGTCGCCAACAATCGCGGCACCCTGCTGCCGATCAGCGACCTGGCGGTGCTGACCCAGGGAGGGCAGCCCGGCGAGCGCCGTGTCCCGCCGGGGCGGCGTCGCGCCCGCGACCGGGTGCTGGTGGTGCGTCAGGTCGAGTCGCCCTGCGGGCTGGTGGTCTCGGAGACGCTCGGCATGCGTCATGTCCGTCACGACGCCCGGGTCGAGACCCTGCCCGATGGGCTGGGGTTGAGCGCGCGCTATATCGATACGGCCTATCGGGTCGACGACGAGGCGGTGGCGGTGCTGCGCCTGGAACGGCTGCTGGCCGATCCCCTGTTCAATGCCGCCCTCGGCTGAGTGCCGATCGGCCGATCCATTCACGAGTGCCCGTCGCCGGAGTCGCGCGGGCGTGATCCACATCTCCGGGAGTCGGTAGCAGATGGCGAAACGAGAGACGCTCAACCCACGCAAGAGACGGCTGGGTGGGTCGCGACAGATCACCCTGGCGTTGGCGCTGCTGGCGCTGACCTTCGCGGTGCTGGCGCTGCTCGGCTATCTCCGGCTCGACCGGGTCGATGCCGCTCACCTGCGCCTCTCGACCCAGGCGAGCACTGCTGCAACCACGGTGGCCGGGCTGGCGGCCGACAGCGCCGCGCTGCTGCAGGGGGACGAGGCGGCGCAGCAGCGCCTGCGTCAGGCCCGCTCCAGGCTGCGCGAGGCGCTCGGCGGCGAGGCCGGGACGCTGCGCTCCGATCTCGTCGGGCTGGAGCAGCCGTGGCGCGCGGCGCGCGACGGCTGGACCGGGTTGCGTGTCGAACTCGAACGTCTGCTCGGCGCCGGTGAGGCGCCGCTGGCCGCGCAGCGCGCGGTACGCGAGGCGCGCGCGCTGGTGGTCCGCGCCGAGACCGCGCTCGCGCGCGCCGGGGAGCGTCTCGCGGCGAGCGAGGCCGCACCGGCGCAGGCGTTTCGCCTCGGCCGGCAGTCGGCGCGGCTGGCGCGGATCGATGCCCTGCTCGCCGCTCTGCCCGCCGGCGAGGAGCGGACCCGCCAGGTGGGCGAGGGCCTGACGCGCGAGGGCGAGGCGCTGGAGGCGGCGCTGGGCGCGCTGGCCGAGTCGACCTCGGCGCCGGCGCTGCGCGACGCGCTCGATGAGGCGCAGCGGGTCTCGGTCGCGCTCGGCGCTGCGCTCGAGACCGCGTTCGAGCAGTCCGGGGCGGCGAGCGCGGCCTTCGATGCCGAGACCGCGCTCGCCGCCGGCGCCGAGCGACTCGAGCGCGCGCTCGCCGAACTCGCCGCGGCCTATCGCGCCGCGCCCCTGCGTTTCCCGCTGGGCCCCCTGGAGGTCGGCGCCACCCTGGTGCTGGCGACCGCCGGCGCCGCCCTGCTCAGCCTGGCGCTGCTCGCGCTCTACTCGGTGCGCGAGGCGCATCGGCGCGAGGAACTCTCCACCGCCCAGAGCGAGCGTGACGAGCAGGCGATCCTGCGCCTGCTCGACGAGATGGGCAATCTCGCCAACGGTGATCTCACCGTCGAGGCCTCGGTCACCGAGGACAAGACCGGGGCGATCGCCGACGCCATCAACTATGCCGTCGACGCCTTGCGTGCCCTGGTCACCACCATCAACGAGACCGCCTCGCGGGTGAACCGCTCGGCGCAGGACAGTCGCACCATCTCGACGCGTCTGGCCGAGGCGAGCACCGCGCAGTCGCAGCAGATCCAGCAGGCCTCCACCGCGGTGCAGTCGCTCACCCAGCAGATCGACGAGGTGGCGCGCCATGCCGGCGAATCGGCTGAGGTCGCCTCGCGTTCGGTCGAGGTCGCCGGGCGCGGCGCGCAGACGGTGCGCGATACCATCCAGGGGATGGACGCCATTCGCGACCAGATCCAGGAGACGGCCAAGCGCATCAAGCGTCTCGGCGAGAGCTCGCAGGAGATCGGTGAGATCGTCGAGCTGATCGACGACATCGCCGACCAGACCAACATCCTCGCGCTCAACGCCGCGATGCAGGCGGCGATGGCCGGCGAGGCCGGTCGCGGTTTCGCGGTGGTCGCCGACGAGGTGCAGCGTCTGGCCGAGCGCTCGCGCAACGCCACCAAGCAGATCGAGGTGCTGGTGCGCACCATCCAGGCCGACACCAACGAGGCGGTCAGCTCGATGGAGGCGAGCACCTCCGGGGTGGTCGAGGGCGCCAACCTGGCCGAGAACGCGGGCGACGCGCTGCACGAGATCGAGAACGTCTCGGCCTACATCGCCGATCTCACCAAGCGCATCGCCGACTCGGCGCAGCGTCAGTCGCGCCAGTCCGCGGAGATCAACGACACCGTCCAGGCGATCCGCGCGCTCACCGAGGAGAACAACGACGGCACCCGGCGCGCCGCGGCCTCGGTCGAGCAGCTGGCCAACCTCGCCACCGAGCTGCAGCGCTCGGTGGCCGGATTCCGCCTGCCCTGAGGCGGCGGGACATCCGCAGCGGGGGCGGGGCGTGCGCCGTGCGGTCGCCCGCGACCTTTCCTTGAATCAGGCAGGAGCGGCGCTCCCATGGCAGAGAAGAAGGTCATCGGTGGTTTGAACTGGGTCAAGGGCGAGATCGACTCGGCCCTGCGTCCGGCCCGTGATCTGGCGATCCTCCAGGCGGCGTCCGAGACCCCGCAGGATGCCGCCGAGGCCGGTGACGCGCTGGCCCAGGTGCAGGGTGTGTTGCTGGCGCTGCAGCTGCCGGCGCCGGCGCGCCTGGCCGAGGAGCTGGCGCGTCTCACCGCGCGCATCGGCGCCGGTGAGCTGGTCGAGCTGCAGGCCGGCGCGCGCGCCCTGACCAACGCCCTGGTGGCGCTCGCCGACCATCTCGACCGTCTCGATGCCGGGCACGACGACTCGCCGCTGAGCCTGCTGCCGGCGATCAACGAGGTGCGCGCGGTACTCGACACGCCGGCGCTGACCCAGACCGAGCTGCTCGCCGTGGCCGCGCTCGGCGGCACGAGCGATCCGCTGCAGGCCTCGCCCGAGGCGCTCGATGCGTTGGCCGAGGCGCTGCGTCAGGTGCGCCCGCAGTTCCACCGTCATCTGGTCGAGTGGTATCGCGCCGGTGGCGACGGGCGCGGGCTGGTCCAGCTCGGGCGCCTCTTCCACCATCTCCACGGTTATCTCGGCGAGGGACTGCTGGCCGACGTCTTCCGGCTCGCCGAACACCTCGCCGAGGCCCTGCGCCAGGGCTGGCTCGAGGCCGGCGCCGAGCAGCGCACCCTGCTCGGTCACCTCGACTGGATCCTCAAGCCGCTGGTGCAGCGCCCGCCGCAATGGCCGCAGGCGCAGATGATCGCGTTGATCGAGCGTCTGCTGGCGGCGCTCGCCCCGCTCGACCCGGCCCGGCTGCCCGATCTGGAGTCGCTGCGCGCGCGCTACGGTGTGGGCGCGAGCCTCCCCGGAGATGCGGGCGACGAGGCCCTGGCCGCGGCGGCGGCCGAGGTGTTGGAGACCTTTCCCGAACTGGAGGGGCGCTTCGAGCGTCTCGCCCTGGGCGGCGGCCGCCCCGATCCCGGCGAGCTGGCGCTGATGGAGAGTGGACTGCGCCGCCTCGCCGAGCGTCTGGAGGTCCCCGGCGGCGACGAGCTGGTGGCCGAGCTACGCCGCTTTGCCGGTGAACTCGGCTCGGCCTTCGACGGCACCGACGGGGGCGGACGACTCGAGACCCTGGCCACCGGCCTGCTCGCGCTCAAGTCGCGGTTGCGCGCCTGCGCCGAGCGCCGCGTCGCGGCGCTGCCGGGCGCCCTGCCGGGGATCGATCTCGGCGAGCTGGCCAGCACCACGCTGCGCGAGGCCGGCTACGAGCTGGTCCAGGTCAAGGAGGCGATCGCCGCCTGTCATCTCGATCGCGACAACCTCGCGCCGCTGGCGCCGGTGCCCGGATCGCTGGAAGGCGTGGCCGGCGCGCTGCGGATCCTCGACGAGCAGCCCGCCGCCGAACTCGCCGAGTCGGTCGCCGCACTGGTGCGCGGGCTGGGTACGGCGCAGGCCCCGACACCGGGCGAGCGCGAGTTCGAGCACCTGGCCGACACCATCGCCGCGCTCGAGCTCTATATCGCCCATCTGCAGGACGGTCAGCCGTTCGGCGACAACCTGATCGAGCACGCCCGCAACTCGCTCGCCGCGCTGCAGGAGAGCCTCGGGAGCGCGTCGCCCGAGCCCGGCGCGCCGTCGCCAGCGGTGGCGACCGAGACCGATGCGGGGATCGGCGCCGTCACCTCGGAGTTCCTCGAGATCTTTCTCGAGGAGGCCGAGGAGGAGATGACCTCGGCGCGGGCCCAGTTCGCGCGCTGGTCCGAGGCCAACGAGGACTGGGACGCGCTGACCACGCTCAGGCGCAGCTTCCACACCCTCAAGGGCAGTGGCCGGCTGGTCGGGGCACGCCAGGTGGCCGAGGTCGCCCAGGCCAACGAGATCCTGCTCAACCGCGTGCTCGAGCGCACCCTGCCGGTCTCGCCGCCGCTGATCGCACACATCGCCGCGGTGCTCGAACGGCTGCCCGAGCTGATCGGCGCCGAGGCCGAGGGGCGGGTGGTCGACACCGCGTCGCTGATCGCCCCGGCCGAGCGCTTGCTCGCGCCCGCAGCGGCGCCTGCCAGCGAGACCGGGCCAGTCCTCGGCCCGGCGCCGCCGAGCGCCGTCGCGGCGTCGGCAATCGACCGTGACGAGCCCGTCTCGCTGGATCCGGAGACGGTGCCGCTGCCAAGTCTGGGGCCTGACTCCGAACTCGCCGCGGGCCGCGAGGGCGCTGTGGACCCGGCCGCGCTGCTCGGAGTCGACGAGGCCGGTGAGCTGGAGCTGCCCGACCTGGAGCTGCCCACGCTCGATCTCTCCGAGCTGGAGCTGACCCCGCCGCCGCCCGCCGCGACCGAGGCGCGTGTCACGCCGGACGACCCCCGGGTGTTGTCGCCGTCGCCGGCGCCCGAGCCCTTGCCCGACCCGGGGCTTGCCGCGCTCGATGCCGGCAGCCTGCTCGAGGAGGACGAGGAGCTGCTCGAGATCTTCCGCGCCGAGGCCGCCGAGCACCTGCAGCAGGTCACCGCCGCGCTGGACGAGTCACGCGCGGTCGACGAGCCGCTGCTGCGCGCGCTCCACACCCTGACCGGCAGTGCGCGGATGGCCGGGATCGACACCATCGCCACGGTCACCAAGTCGCTCGAACTGCGACTCAAGGGGTTGCAGGCACGCGCGCTCGATCCCGACTCGAGACGCTGGCTCGAACGTGCGCGTGCGCTGATTGCCGAGCGGGTCGCCGAGCTGCCGGGCGTCGGGCCGGCGGGCTCGGCGCTGCAGGCGCTGGCCGTCGAGCTGGAGATGGCGCCGGCGCCGCGTGTCGGTGTGCCGACAGGGCCAGAGGCCCCGGCGGAACGCGCGGTGGCGATGCCGCCGCCCCTGCCGGAGCCCGTCGTCGAGCCTGCCGGGATAGCGCCGGCCGCGAGCGAGGCGGTTGTCTCATCGGGGGATGCCCGGTTCGGCTCGCACGGGCCGTCCGAGCCCGCCGTCGAGGCGATGACGGAATTGGAGCTGCCGGCCCTGGAGGATCCGCTGTTGGCAGCGGGGGCCTCGGTCGACGGGGCCGAGGAGGATGAGTCGCGCCCGGCCATGGCCGAGGGCGCGGAGCTGCCTTCGCTCGGTGCTGGTGATGCGGCGGGGGAGGTCCCCGGGGCCTTGACGTCGCCCGAGCCGGAGGCGAGCCTGGAGCCAGAGCCAGAGCCAGAGCCAGAGCCAGAGCCAGAGCCAGAGCCAGAGCCAGAGCCAGAGCCAGAGCCAGAGCCAGAGCCAAGAT